>NZ_JAJNSA010000108.1:0-8092 GCF_027497875.1 Streptococcus sp. SM3
TAAAGTTTCTTGTGACTTAGGATACAAAAAGAACCGTGTCTCTGCTCCTAAGTCCTTTGACCTAGGGGCGTCAGAAACGCGGTTCCACCCTAATTTATTACTTCATTTTATTTTACTTTACTCAGCTTTTTACTGAGAGAAAGCGCCACTTGCTTACTTTGCTCTACTTGGCTCTCACTATCCCAAGCTCGCTAGAAAAACGCCGTAAGCCCTTCTTTCTTGACTAGTATTATAGCAGATTTTTAGTGACTTGTAAATTAAAATCCGCATGAAACAATCGTTTCATACGGATTTTAGGCTAACAAACAATGTTGTTTTTCTTATGGACGTCTTGCAGCTTTTGGTTTTTTACCATGAAGTTTTTTCTTGGCATTCTTCAAGGCTGTCAAAGCATCTTTCACATCTTGTTGGCTTGCTCCTGGATTTGAAAGGATAGTTTGTGCATCCTTGAAGGCTGCTAGGTAAGCTTCTTTTTCTTCATTTCCAGCATAGATAAATTTAGCATTCTTTTCTTGGAACTTCAATTCTTCCTTGATGTATTTTTCAAGGCTTGAAAAATCAGTTGCTTTCCCGTTTAATTTTCCTTCCGCACGGCTAAGCTCAGCAAGTGCTTGATTGATTTGTTCTTGTTTCACAGTTGGATCAACTGCAAGCAAGGCAACTGTTTGGAAAGCACGATCGTAGTCGCGACGTACTTTTTCTTTGGCATTGGCATAACGACCAGTTTTAGTCGTAGCATCGTAAGCCTGCATGGCTTTTTTCAAGGCCGCAACGTTTGAATCTTTCCCATCCAAAGCTTGGCTAGCAGCTTCAAGACTAGCTAGAGCTTGGTTGACTTGCTCTTGACTAACCTTGTTGGTCAAGGCAGCTTGGGCAGCTTGCAAGGCTTGATCATAGGCTTCCTTCTTATCCGCACTGGCATTGAAGTATTGCGCTGTCTTTGTAACATCTGCTTGGTTGTTCAAAGCAGCCAAGAGATCCACTTTTGAGATCACTCCAATACGATAATTGTTGTTGCGCCCTGCGACAACTGAGATCACTGGTGCTTCCTCAGCTAGTTCATAGCCTGTAGGAAGAGTTGCAACCAAGGTATATTGACCAGTTGCTACAGATTTACCAAAGCCATTTTTACCATATTTTTCAGCAGGCAAGACAAAGTTTTCACCATCTGCCCCTTTCAATACGATCGTAGCTGCTTTTGAAACCGGTTGATCAAAGCTGATGCTAACTGGTGCATATTCTAAAGTATTGGCAAGGAAAGCGATCGTTTGGAAACTATTATCCTCTGTCAAATCAAATTCTTGTGTCAAGCTGCTGACAAATTTCACTTCTGTACGATCATACGTAAAGATTTCTGCAGTATAATGACCAAAGTTCAAGAAGTTAATATCTTTTGTCTTATCAACTGATACGTATTGGCCATTGCTATCTTTGATTCGGTAAACATACATAGTATCCAAATCTTTGTTCGTTTTAGCGTCACGAACTGCAATTTGAACCCGACCACTATTTTGATCCCGAACTAAATCAGCTAGTGAAACATAATCTACGTTCCCCGCAAAGTCTTCTACATAGTAGTAGATATTCTTCTTATCGATGTTTTCAGGAAGATCGAAGCTACCATCTGCATTGGCCTTGATCACATGGTAATTTTCAAGCGCACGTGTCCCGTTCTTACCTTCACTAGTTTGGACCATTGTCCCCTGATCATCGAATGGAGTCACGTAGACGAGTTTTTCAGTTAAGATACCACCTTCGCCAACATCTTTGGCTTTACGTGCTACAAACTGTTGAGCCCCATCTTTGAAACGGATATATCCAGATGTGATCACTGGTTTTTGAGTATCGACTTGAACCTTGAAGGTTGTTGATTGCTCCTCAGCTCCAGGAACCATTGGTGTGTAACGAATGACATAATCATATACACCATCTGCTACTGCTTTCCCATTTGCATCGGTACCATTCCAAGCAGTATTATCTAGTGTGTAGCTGCGTGGGTTCTTTTGGTCTCCGTTGAAGAAGTTCTTACGATGGTCAGATGGAGTTCCTTCCCACAATGGATTTTTATGTTCCGTATCACTTGCTGCATAAACTGTTGCACGAAGGTTTTCAATGTTTCTAAGGGCAACTGTCTTGTATTCAACGAGGTCTTTATTCCCATCTTCATTTGGCGAAATAGCGATGCGAACATTTCCATTTTCATCTAATTGAAGAGAATGTGTACCTTCCGCATTTTCTTCAATACCAAGAACTGTCATCCGACGACCATCTCGTTTTCCTTGTGTGAGGAGAAGATCATTTTGAAGGGTAACAAGCGCAGAAACATTGGCACTAGAGGAGATATTCAAATCTTTTGGAACATGATAGTAGAAGCCATCTTTTCCTTCGCGAACCAAATCATAGATTGGTTTTTCAACAGCTGGAAGGTTTTGGAATTCTCCCTTGAATCCCATAAACGGCAAGCTGACCACATCCCCATCATCTGCCGGATCTACAAAGCGAACAAATCCTTCAAGGAAATAGCCGTTCGGCATTTCTTTGCTCAACTCTTCTGTGAATTTACTTGTATCGACTTTCACTGTAACCGTTTCAGAGCTATGAGCTTTCACAGTTACTTCAGGCCAAGCTGTTTCAGTCAATTTACGTGGACGAAGGGTAAATTTACCATCTTTTACTTCATCTGTGTCTGTATTGACCAACATTTTCAAGGTACGATCGGTATCTGAAATATTGTGGACTGTGACATCAAAGGTAAAGCTATCTCCAACATTACCAAGAGTGACGCTTGGATAGTTGTTTTCACCAGTCACATACAAGTCTGTTGAAACGGCTGCGGCTGTATCGACAACCCCTGCACCTTGTTGACGTGGAGAAGTATAGACACCAGTTTCTTTGTCAACATGTGGTTTAGCTGTAGACATAATCAAGGCTTTCACAGTTGCAGAAACTTGTTCTGGAGTCAATTCTGGATGGTTCTTCACAAGGTATTCTTTAACCAAGGCTGCCACACCTGCTACGTGAGGAGAGGCCATACTTGTACCACTCATATCCCCGTAGGTATTGTCATTTAAAGAAGAAAAGATATTCCCACCAGGTGCTGTGACATCTGGTTTCAACTGACCATCGGTTGTCACTCCCCAGCTTGAGAAATCAGACAATTGGTCTGCTTCTGGAGATGGACGGTTAGCCATGGTATTGTTAAAGACAACTTTGTAAGATCCAGCTTTAAGAGCTTCCCCATAGCGTTTTGAAATGAAGACAGATGGAATTTTCTTAGCATCTCCATCAATTGCCATTCCAAGATTAGATCCTTCCACATTATTGTAGACCAAGGCTCCTGCTGCACCATGATGGAAGGCATTGGCAATCTTTTCTGAGAATGGAATTTCCCCACGTTGGATTAAGGCCAATTTACCGGTAAGGTCTAGATCTTTAAAATCATCTTCTTTCCCAAGACCAACTGATACATATTCGTACTCTTTGCCTTTTTCAAAATCAGCATCTGCAGCAGATTTACTGTAATCAAATTTTCCGTTATCCGCTTCTGCATTGCCTTCCAAACCTTTGACTTCAAAAACCTCTGTTGTAATGATGTTGTTATTGATAGAAGCAACAGAGATGGAATCCTCTACTGTTGATGGGTTTCCGACCAAGCCGTAATCTGGATTTTCTGCAGCTGGTCTTGAATAACCATTCCCAAAAGTATTGCTATTTCCTGCAGAGATTAGGACAGATACCCCTTTAGCACGCGCTCGTTTAATGGCATCCACAATATCTGAATCAGCATTGACCATAGAACCAGTAGTAGATCCAAGACTCATATTGATGGTATCTGCACCAAGGGCTACAGCATCATCAATTGCTTTTACATAAAGGGCAGAACCTGTTGTTTTTTGACGATCTGAAAAGACACGCATAAACATAACTTGCGCTTCTGGTGCTACACCATAGATCTTTTCACCGTTTCCTGCTTCTTTATCAGGATTCCCTGTTGCAATCCCTGTAACGTGCATCCCATGGGAATCTCTTTCGGCCTCTTTGATATTGTCGGTCCCATCAAAGTAGTCATAAGCGTAGACAACCTTGTCGTTGTACCATTTACCATAATCAATTCCTGCCGCTTTCTTAGCAGCTTCGATTTCTTCTTGGTTTTTAAACTTAGCTTTTGAAGGATCGGTAATCCGAAGAACCTCGTGGTTCACATCCAAACCAGAGTCGATGACGGCGACAACCATCCCTTCCCCTTTATAGCCTTGCTTCCAGGTTTGGGGAACAGTAATAATTTCGTCACTTTCGATGCTTTGAGGTTTTTCAGCTGCCTCATGGCGATTCGTTGTTTCTAAACTTGTCGCAGAAGCCACTTCTGTTGCTTTTTCTACAGGTTTTTCCGCTACTTCCGGTTTTGTTTCTGGAACAGTAGCTGCTTCTTTCGGAGCTTCTGTTTTTTCAACAAGAGCTGCTTCTGTTGCATTCGTTGTCTTTTCAGCAACTGTTGCTTCTTTTGCAACTTCTACTTTCTCACTAGCAACTGCTGTATTTGCTTCTGTTGCTTGTGAATGCTCTTCTTCAGCAGGTGCCTGTTGAGTAGTGGCTACAAGCTGTGTTCCAGCACTCGTTTGGCTGGCCGCTTGTTCTTCTGCACTCGCTTGTGCAGATCCAAATACCAAAACAGCCCCTAATAAAACTGAGGCTACACCAAATTTGTATTTTCTTAATGAAAAACGTTCTTGTCTATTCATAGAAACTCCCCTTTTATTTTAATAGTAACTATTATAACGCAAAATTATCTGAAAATTCATTCAAAAAACAAAATGTAACACAAATGTAACATTCACAAACGTTACTAACTATTAATTTATTTTCGTTCGGAAAAATATAAATTAGCGTGGGAAAGTATTATAGAACATCTGTTTTTATTGGAACTTTAAAATTATTTAATCATTGAAAACATTTTAAAAACCGAGAACGAAACTGTCCTCGGTTTTCATTAATGAATAGAAATTCTCTCTTAAAAATCTTTGATGTCCGGATCTGGTGCACCTGCTTCAACCGGAAGATGGCGAAGGAGTTCCACATCATCTGCGGTCAATTCAAAATCAAAGCAATTTAGATTACTCGCAATCCGCTCAGGCGTAACCGATTTTGGCAGTGGAAGGAAACCTTCTTGCAAACTCCAAGCCAGGGCTAGTTGAGCGACGGTTTTCCCATATTTAGTAGCCATTTCTTTTACTTGTTCATTTTGGAACAATTCTCCTTGGCCAAAAGGTCCCCAAGCTTCTAGTAAAATGCCATGCTTGCGACTTGCTGCAATGGCTTCGCTTTGGTACACCCCAGGTGATAGACGAATTTGGTTCACAGCCGGAATAACCCGAGCTGTTTCAAGGAGGGCTTCCAAATGATGAGGCAGAAAATTGCTAATACCAATAGCACGAACCTTGCCAGCAGCTAGCATATCTTCCATTGCCCGCCAAACCTCAGCATTTCGTTGTTTCCAAGCATCATTTTCTCGAAGGGGTTTTGGATTTGGCCAATGAATCAAATAAAGATCCACATAGTCCAGGCCTAGTTTTTCAAGAGACTCTTCCAAAGCAGCTTGAGCGTCTTCATAGGTGTGATGAGTATTCCAAAGTTTGGTGGTAATAAACAGGTCTTCGCGCGCAAGCCCACTGTCTTTAATGGCCCGACCCACACTCTCTTCATTCTGATAAATCGCAGCTGTATCGATATGGCGATAACCTGCTTTTAAAGCAGCTAAGACAGCTTGATAGGCTTCTTCTCCATTCGCTGCTTTCCATGTCCCAAATCCCAATACAGGAATCTCCACCCCATTATTTAAACGATAATGATTCATTTTTTCTTTCCTTTCTTCGATTTCGGTTTCTTAGGCCCTCGAAGCTTGAGCTCTGGCTTAAAAATATTCTTCTTGGTTGGCTCCATCTTCTTGCTATAAAAACTATAGAGTAAAAATGCCCCACCAACGATCACAATAAAGATATTTTTTCTTACAATCCCATAGAGCAAGAAAAAAATTCCCATCAATAAAAAACGTATATCAATTGCCTTCATAAGCTACCTCACATTTCAATTCCCATTATAGCATGAAAAGACAGCATTCACAAAATTGCACTACCATCGGTAAACAAAAACCTCTCTAGGTATGACCTAGAGAGGAAGTATTCTATCTTCGTTTCTTGAATCTAGTTAGTTGCCTGGTAACGTTTGACCCCATCGAGATAGGTCGCAACCAGATCCAAATTTTGATCAAGCACGATGAAGTCCGCATTATACCCTTCTCGAATTTGACCACAAACATCATCAATATGGACTGATTTTGCCGGATTGAGGCTGGCCATCATCACTGCTTCGTGAGGGTTAGCAATTCCCCACTCTACAACATTTTTTAATCCATCTTTCAATTTCAAGATTGAGCCAGCTAGATTACCAGTTGATTTCAAGCGAGCCGTCCCTTCAGCGACCACAACCGGGAATTCCCCAAGCATGTAGTCCCCGTCTTCTAAGCCCCCAGCTGTCATACAGTCCGTAATCAAGGCAACATTTTCTTTTCCTTTTTGTTTCATCAGGATATCACACGCTAGCGGATCCACGTGATGGCCATCACAGATCAACTCTGCTGTAGTATGAGGCAACTCATACATGGCACCAACCATACCGAGTTCACGGTGCGTCAAACCACGCATACCATTGTAGGCATGTACCCAGACACTCGCACCTGCATCAACCGCTTTTTTAGCTTCTTCAAAAGTAGCATTGGAGTGTCCCAGAGCGACAGTCACCCCTTCTCCTGTAATGGTCCGAACAAATTCTTCTACCCCTTCACGCTCAGGAGCAAGAGCAATCTTATTCAACAGACCATTGGCAGCTTTTTGCCAAGCACGGAATTCTTCCATACTTGGATCCTTCATATAAGACGGGTTTTGAGCTCCCTTGTATTTTTCTGTGAAATAAGGTCCTTCAAAATAAATCCCGCGAATCTTAGCTCCTGTTGCTTCTTTGTATCGTGCACCGATATTTTCCGTTACTGCCAAAAGTTGTTCGTAAGAGGAAGTAAGGGTCGTAGGCAAAAAGCTCGTAACCCCTGTACTCAAGAGCCCTTCACTCATGGTATGGAGAGTGCCTTCGATATTATTATCCATCACATCTACCCCACCAAATCCGTGAATATGGGTATCTACGAGGCCAGGCGCAATGCTGTAACCAGAATAATCCAGCACATCCGCACCTTCTGGTAAGCTTTCCACATGTTTCCCAAACTTGCCATCAACAAGCTCCAAATAGCCTCCGCGGCGAACCCCATGTGGGTAATAAAATTGATCTGCTTTAATATATGTAGACATAAAATCGTCCTTTCCATTGTAGGAACTGTGTTCCATTTATATTCATACATATTATAACGCTTTCACTTCTATTTGTAAATGGTCTAGACCTATTTTTGAATAGAATCCAACAAAAAAACAGAGTAAGCTTCCTACTTACTCTGTTTGACGTTCATTAAATTTGCTCGATTTGTACTTTCTCAGCGAGATTCATGGCATGGTCTGCAACACGTGTATAGTGAGAAATGATATCAATAAAGTTCACTCCGGCTTGAGGTGTACATTCACCGTGGTTCAAACGACGAATATGGGTTTTCCGAAGTCTTTTCTCCAACTTTTCAATTGCCTCGTGACGTGCTACCAATTGGTTTGCAAGACTCACATCATTGTTCTCAACAGCTTTTAAGGCATCCTCTACAAATTGATGGGTTTGGTTGTAAATATCTTCCAATTCAGCCAAGGCCGCTTCTGAAAAGACCACTTTCTTACGAATTAAATAATCAGTCAGATTGATCAAGGCTTCCGCGTGATCTCCAATCCGCTCCAAATCCCGTGAGGAATCTAAGATATTGGTGAGAACTTCACTTTCTCTCGGACTCAAGGCTTCACTCGACAAACGAATCAAGTAGCGAGTCAAATCATCATCAATGGTATTAATGGCTTCTTCTGTCTTATGTCCCTTTTCAGCTGTTTTTTCATTTTGATGAACAATATAATCATAAGAGAGATTAAAAGCTTTGTCTGCATATCCACCTAAA
>NZ_JAJNSA010000109.1:0-8026 GCF_027497875.1 Streptococcus sp. SM3
GCTGATTTGAGTTGAAGTTACACCAGAAAGGTCTTTCTTCGCTTTTTCAGCTGCATCTTTCAAACGTTGCATTGCCATCTTGTCAGTAGACAAGTCAATACCGTTTTCTTTCTTGAATTCTGCTACCAAGTGGTCGATAATTTTTTGGTCAAAGTCGTCACCACCAAGTTTGTTGTCACCTGCAGTTGACAATACATCGAAGACACCGTCACCCAATTCAAGGATAGAGACGTCGAATGTACCACCACCAAGGTCGAATACCAAGATTTTTTCTTCTTTATCAGTCTTGTCCAAACCGTAAGCAAGGGCTGCAGCAGTTGGTTCGTTGACAATACGTTCTACTTCAAGACCAGCGATTTTACCAGCGTCTTTTGTTGCTTGACGTTGAGCATCGTTGAAGTAAGCTGGAACTGTGATAACTGCTTTCGTTACTTTTTCACCAAGATAGTCTTCAGCATAACCTTTCAAGTATTGAAGAATCATAGCTGAGATTTCTTGTGGAGTGTATTCTTTTCCGTTTGCAGAAACTTTTTCAGAAGTTCCCATCTTAGATTTGATAGAGATGACTGTATCTGGATTTGTAACTGCTTGACGTTTTGCAGCATCACCAACGATGATTTCGCCGTTTTTAAATGATACTACAGATGGAGTTGTACGGTTACCTTCTGGGTTTGCGATGATTTTGCTTTCAGTTCCTTCAAGAACTGCAACCGCTGAGTTTGTTGTACCTAAGTCAATACCGATAATTTTAGACATGTGTTTTTCTCCTTGTTAGTTAATTTTCTATTTTTGATATTTCCCTTAAGTGGTGGGGACGTGAGCAACTCCCTTCGGGATTTCATCACTTATTTTTGAGCCTATTGTCTCAAAAATCCCCTGTTTCAGTAGCAGAAGCTACTGAAACTTTCACCACGGCGGGAAATATCTTCCTTGCAAGCCTCCGGCTTGCCTCTTATCTTTCTTCATAGTTTATTGTCGTTTCGGACAAGTTTTCTATTATATATGTTGCAACCGTCAGAATCGCCTAATCGAACACGCCCTAAGCTCTGGGTAAAAAAGATAGATTTCCTTGTGTTCATCGAACACTTCGTCAATCTCCTATTTTTACTGTGAGCTTTTTACGGGCTTTGTATCTTAGTTGTACACCACCACCATTGCTGGGCGTAGGATGCGGTCATGGAGTTTGTAGCCTTTTTGGAAGACTTGGGCAATGGTATCTGCTGGGTGTTCATCGTCTGCTGGGAGAGTTTGGATGGCCATATGATAGTTATGGTCAAATTCACCGTCAGCTGTGATTTCTTCGATTCCTTCTTCTTTCAAAGCGTGAATCAAGCTTTCTTGCACCATTTCCAAGCCCTTCTTCACATCATCTGTCAAACCTTCAACTGCGAGTGCACGCTCAAGGTTATCCAAAGAAGGGAGAATCGCTTTTGCCAAGTCTTGACTACGATAACGTTGCAAGTTTTGACGCTCTTCATTGGCACGGCGTTGGATATTTTGCATTTCTGCATGAGCGCGAAGGTATTTGTTTTCGAACTCATCTGCACGTTCATTTGCCAAGTCCAACTCAGACTTCTCAGGAGTTGTTTCTTCTACCGTTTCCACAACTTCCTCTTCTTGGACTTCTTCTACTTCTTCATTTTTTATATCTTGGGCCATTTTCGCCTCCTTTAATGATTTCAATCTTAATGTACTTCGTAATGATTACTGCTGAGGTAGCGGTAAAAATCTGTCAACTTCATGGTCAAAACACGGTTGACCACATTGACCTGATTGATTAGCTGCTGGTAATCCAGATTAACTGGACCGATAATGGCTAGAATTCCAACTCCCCGATAAGGAATGAGAAATTTACTACTAATCACCGCTAGGTCAGCTAGACAGGACTCTTGACTGTCCGCAACACGGACATTTTGCATCTGATCTTCACGCAACCCCTCACGAATCTCCAGAGCCACCTTTTGCGGTTGGTCAAAAAACTGATAGGCTGCTAGATTGGCAAAATTCAAGAGATTGACCTTGCCCGCCACCACAATGTTTTCGTTGAACATTTCCTTAAAGATGTGTTCAAAGAGATCGATCACATTATCCGTTGTTGTGAAGTAACGCTGGATAATCTGCGGAATCTCCGTCCGAATCTTGTAGTGAATATCTAGAACGGTGTGACCGAGGAAACGTTCCTGAATGATGCTCTTCAGTTTCAGCAAATCCTCCTGCAAGAAGTTCCTTGGAATCAGAAACTGACTGGTAACCGTCCGCGACTCGTCTAGGGTGAATACCGCCAAGGCTGTATGTTGGCCCAAAACAACGATATCAAAGGCTGTCAAACGTTGCCTGCTCGGCTCAACATCCAGTGCTACTACCGTACAGCCACTCAAGTCTGTCAGTAGATTAGCAGCCTCTTGCAGAATATCCTCCAATTTGAAGAATTCCTGATCAAAAGCTTTGACAATCTCATACACCTCATTTTCAGCTAGTCGGTCAAAATCCAGTGAGTGTTTTACATAGTACTGAAAACCAGCAACACTTGGCATCCGACCACTTGAAGTATGAGCCTTTTCAAGCAACCCTTGCTTTTCTAGAGCCGCCATGTCATTACGAATGGTTGCACTGCTAGAGTTAATAGACTCTTGCAAGGCTTTGGATCCGACAGGTTCGTGCGTTTTGGTAAAGATGTCAATAATCAGATTTAAAATATCCTGCTGACGCTCTGTAACCACCTCATCACTCCTCTCTGTCTGATCTATTAGCACTCGACACACTAAAGTGCTAACTTATGATTCTATTATACACCCTTAAAAGAGAATGTCAAGATAAAAACTCAAAAAATTAGCACTCTTTTACCAAGAGTGCTAAAAATCAGTCTGAAGACCTAGAAAAAAAGACCGCCCTCAGGCAATCTTCCTTCTCTATTAGTAAAGATCTAAATAATTATCAATTTCCCATTGTGAAACGAAGGTTGCATAACTTGCCCATTCGATTCGTTTGGCTTCAAGGAAGCTAGTGTAGATGTGATCTCCGAGAGCTGCTCTGACAACCTCATCCTCTGTTAAAGCCTTCAATGCGTTGTGAAGGGTTGATGGAAGGTCTGTAATACCAGCTTCCTTACGCTCTTCTGCTGTCATGATGTAGATATTTTCTTCAATAGGAGCTGGTGCTTCAATTTTATTTTCAATACCATGCAAACCAACTTCCAATAGAACTGCCATAGCGATATATGGGTTTGCCATTGGGTCTACCGAACGCAACTCAAGACGAGTTCCCATACCACGTGAAGCAGGCACGCGCACAAGTGGCGAACGGTTACGGCCAGCCCAAGCAATATAAACAGGCGCTTCATAACCTGGAACCAAACGTTTGTATGAGTTAACCGTTGGGTTCATGATAGCAGTATAGTTGTAGGCATGTTTGATCAAACCACCAAGGAAATGGTAGGCCGTTTCAGACAACTGCATTCCTTTTGGATCATTTGGATCAAAGAAGGCATTATTTCCTTCTGCATCAAACAAGGACATATTACAATGCATACCCGATCCAGCAATACCAAATTTTGGTTTGGCCATAAAGGTTGCATATAGACCATGTTTGCGAGCAATAGTTTTAACAACGAGTTTAAAGATTTGAATCTTATCACAGGCACGGAGAACTTCATCGTACTTAAAGTCAATCTCGTGTTGTCCAACCGCAACCTCGTGGTGACTCGCTTCTACTTCAAATCCCATTTTGGTCAAGACATTGACAATCTCACGACGTGTATTGTCCGCAAGGTCAGTAGGCGCCAAATCAAAGTAGCCACCCTTGTCATTTACTTCAAGTGTTGGGTCTCCATTTTCATCCAACTTAAATAGGAAGAATTCTGGCTCTGGACCAAGGTTGAAAGATTTGAATCCAACTTCTTCCATGTGACGAAGAGCTCGTTTCAAATTGCCACGAGGGTCACCCGCAAATGGTTCACCTTCTGTTGTATAGACATCACAGATCAGACCTGCAACACTTCCATTTTCATCTCCCCAAGGGAAGACTGTCCATGTATCCAAGTCTGGGTACAAGTACATATCTGACTCATTGATACGTACAAAACCTTCAATAGAAGATCCATCAAACATAGCCTTGTTTGACAAGACTTTATCTAACTGTTCATCTGTAGCAGGAATTTCGACGTTTTTCATGGTTCCCAAAATATCTGAGAACATAAGACGAATAAAGGTAACATTTTTTTCCTTGACTTCACGACGAATATCTGCAGCTGTGATTGGCATGAGTTTTCTCCTTAATTATGACTACTTGCGGTTTCCTAACCGCGACCAAAAGGTGACCGTACTGAAGCAAAGCGACCCTGTTGGAGGAGTTCATTATGAAGTGCACGACGCACCTCAGTCTGACTCACCGCTTTCTTGGATTTCGCTTCACGTTCAGCATATTTTTTCTTAATGGCAGCGATATTATAACCTTCAGAGATATAATCTTTGATTTCAAGCAGACGATCCATGTCATTCAAGGAATACATGCGACGGTTCCCTTCGTTTCGATCAGGTTTAATCAACTCTTGATCTTCATAATAACGAATCTGACGCGCCGATAGATCGGTCAACTTCATAACACTGCCGATAGGAAAAACAGCCATATTTCGGCGAAATTCTTTTTCCTTCATTTACAATTTCCTTCTTTCTGTCTATTATAGTCTAAAAAAAGACAAACGTCAATTGATAATGTTATAAAATGTAACATTATTTTTCTTTTTTCTCTAAAAAAAGCCGAATACGATCAATATCGTAATTTACGAGAATTGCGACAAAAACTCCCATGAAAGTTTCTGATACACGCGCAAATACGTACAAAATTGTTTCGCCACTCGGAATCGATAGGGTAATGATTAACATAGCCGCTACACCACCAATAACCCCTGCTTTGTTATTCATGGCTACATTTGTCATAATGGTTAACATGGTGCAGATTGGGACAACTACCAAGGTCACCCAAAAGGCTTCGTGGAAAAAGGTATTTAATAAGAAGAAGACCAGAGCATAGAGGCCACCGATACTATTTCCTAGAATACGCGAAGTCCCAAAATGGACACTCTTATCAAAACTCTCCCTCAGGCTAAAAACGGCTGTCAAAGCACCGATTTGAAGACCTTTCCAGCCAAAAAAGCCAAAAATCAAGAGAACTAGAAAAACAGCAATACCTGTTTTAAAGGTTCGCATACCAAGTTTGAACTGGGATTTATCGAATTTATATTTTTTAAAATAACTCATAATCTCAACTTTCTATTTCCATTTTATCATAAATCGGTGATTTTTATGAGTAATAGTTGAGAGGAAGCGTTTTTATTTTAAGCAAAAGAAAAGAGGAACTTTCATCCCTCTCTTCTTTGATTTATTTATAAAATCTTATTTTTCTGTCAAGGCTGCAAGTCCTGGAAGAACTTTACCTTCAAGAAGTTCCATTGATGCTCCACCACCCGTACTAATCCATGAGAACTTGTCTGCACGGCCAAGGTTGATCGCTGCGGCAGCTGAGTCACCACCACCAATGATTGATTTAACGCCTGGTTGTTTCACGATAGCGTCCATCACACCGATTGTACCAGCTTGGAAGTCTGGGTTTTCAAATACACCCATAGGTCCGTTCCATACAACTGTTTTGGCACCAGTCAAAGCTTCGTCAAATTTAGCGATAGATTTTGGACCGATGTCAAGACCAAGGAAGCCTTCAGAAACTGCTTCACCTTCAGTGTCACGTACTTCAGTGTAGCCAGCAAATGCGTTAGCTTCTTTTGAGTCAACTGGCAAGATCAATTTACCGTTTGCTTTTTCAAGAAGAGCTTTCGCAACATCCAATTTGTCTTCTTCTACAAGTGAGTTACCGATTTCGATACCTTGTGCTTTGTAGAATGTGTAAGTCATACCACCACCGATAAGGACTTTATCAGCTTTTTCAAGCAAGTTTTCGATAACACCGATCTTGTCTGAAACTTTTGAACCACCAAGGATAGCCACAAATGGACGTTCTGGAGCTTCAACTGCTTCTTGGATGTAGGCAATTTCGTTTTCAAGAAGGAAACCAGCAACTGCTTTTTCAACGTTTGCTGAGATACCAACGTTAGATGCGTGTGCACGGTGAGCTGTACCGAATGCATCGTTTACGAAGATACCATCTCCAAGTGATGCCCAGTATTTACCAAGTTCAGGATCGTTTTTAGATTCTTTCTTGCCGTCAACATCTTCGTAACGAGTGTTTTCAACCAAGAGAACTTGTCCATCTTCAAGAGCGTTGATAGCTGCTTCCAATTCAGCACCACGAGTGACACCTGGAAGGAAAGCAACATCTTGACCCAATTTAGCTGCCAAGTCAGCAGCTACAGGAGCAAGTGATTTACCAGCTTTGTCTGCTTCTTCTTTTACACGACCAAGGTGAGAGAAGAGGATAGCACGTCCACCTTGTTCAAGGATGTACTTGATAGTTGGAAGAGCTGCAGTGATACGGTTGTCGTTGGTAATCACGCCATCTTTTACAGGTACGTTGAAGTCAACACGAACGAGAACTTTTTTCCCTTTCAATTCAACGTCTTTAACAGTCAATTTTGCCATTAGATATGACTCCTTCTTTTTTTATACGTGTTAATTATATCACAAAATCAGCAAAAGAGATAGAAAAACCCTAAACTTTTCCAGTTCTTTCTTGCAACGAAAACTAGCATTTCTGAAAATCAAAACTAGAAAAACCTTTCCAAATCACTAAGTAATACAAGAAAAACGAGTTAATCCATCTCATTCTTCCACTGATTTTTACTACTTAAAACGAGGTTTGACTAATCTGCAGCCAAACCTTGTTTTTAGTTGTTATGAGGAAATGCAAGAATCCTAAATCGATTCGTTTTCTCTCTTCTTTCCAGCAAGTAGGCCATAGCCACTCATCACTCCGAGGAGTCCTAGTGCTACTAGACTAGCATCTCTTGTTACTCCAGTATTTGGAAGTTCTTTACCTACTTTTTCATTTGTCGGTGTTGCTAAAAGAGCTTGACCTATTTTTTGAGAGTCTTGCTCTTCTTTCGTTCCAACTTCAACAATTTCCGGAAGAGCTTCCTTGAGAACTTCTGTTGTACGAAGAGTACGATTGCCTTGACTATCTACTTCAACCAAGCGACGAATTTGTCCCTCAACTCCTGCTTGGACAAGTTGACGTTGACCGACTGGGAGATTTGGATTTGGACGTTCTTGGTGTTTGAAGGCCACTGTATCCTCTTCAATTTCTAGTTTCGGAATTTCTAAAACTAGGTCTTTTACTCCTTCTGCTGGTTGGTTGCTTGATAGAACTTTTGTACCTACTTCGGTAATCTCTGGAACAGCTTCCTTGAGAACTTCACTCGAACGAAGGGTACGATTGCCATGGGAATCTACTTCTACTAGATGACGAACTTGACCTTCTTCTCCAGCTTGCACAATACGACGTTGACCTTTGAGAAACTCTGAGTTTGGACGTTCTTGACGTTCGAAGACCACTGTATCCTCTTCAATTTCTAGTTTCGGAATTTCTAAAACTAAGTCTTTTACTCCTTCTGCTGGTTGATTACTTGAAAGAACTTTTGTACCTACTTCGGTAATCTCTGGAACAACTTCCTTGAGAATTTCTGTTGTACGAAGGATACGATTGCCTTGAGCATCTACTTCTACTAGACGACGAATCTGCCCTTCTTCTCCTTTTTGGACAAGTTGACGTTGACCTTTAAGAAGGTTCGCATTTGGTCGCTCTTGACGTTCATAGGCTGTTGTTTCAGTTTCAACAACTAGTTCAGGGAGGACCTCAACTGTTGGGGCTACTTCACTTGGATTCATGCTACCAACATGATGACTTTCTTCTGCAGGAGCTAGTTTCTTATTCAGCTTTTCTTTCATGTCCGCAAAAGCTTGTGGAGTTGGCATCTCTGAAGCCAACAAAGTTTCTGCTTGTTCAATCAACTCGGTTTTAGGATCTTTTTTACGGACAGATTCAAGCAAGCCTTCCAATTCTTCTCTAGCAGTTTGAT
>NZ_JAJNSA010000110.1:0-7941 GCF_027497875.1 Streptococcus sp. SM3
GGAGGTTTTTTCATCTTTTATCTTTTTGACATTACATATCTTTGTGGATACGATAAGTATTGTAAGCAGTGACTACATTAGCAACGGCGCTGACCCTTGAACTACGTGCGATATCAGCTTGTAGGGCATTGGCTTCTTCTTGCAGATTGACTTGCGTTTCTTGGAATTGTTGCATTTCAAGCAGATTGTAGGCTTCTGGCAAGGTAGAGGCACGTCCTTCTGCAATTAAGTTATACAGTCGGAAGAGATCGTGGTAATTGTAAAATTTTTGCGGGAAACCTTGCATCCCTTGTTGGTAGGCTGGTTGGCTGATTTCCTGGTTATAAAGGGCCTGGGCATTGGCAAGAGCTTGCTTGGCTGGGGCTACAAATACAAAATATTTGATCGCAATCAACCCACCCATCAATCCGAGCATCAGTAGAAAACCGTGCATGAGGTGACTTTGTTCTAAGAGAAAAATCGTAAAGGCGAAAAGAAGATTGAGGGCCAGTGTGACCGTGATTGGCCCATTGAGTCTCTTCGCTGCTTTATTTAATCGGTTTTGTTGCCGTTGAACTTCATCCCAAGCAACTGCTGCAGGGGCCGTTAGCACGCGCTTTTCATCTAATAGTTGTAAAATTTCTTGTGTCGTCATTGTAAATCTCCTTTTGTTATAAGCTTATCTTCTAGAATTGACCTTATTTTATCAAAAATCCCTCCCTAAAAAAGGGCCATGTAAACTATAGTTTCATTTTTCTTAAAAATCGAAGAATTTCTAGTTTTTTTGTCAAAAATTAAACTCTGAGTTTAATTCCAGCCTTTTTTGAGGTATACTAATGGTATGATAATTGAAAGGAAGTTCCCCTATGTCCTCATCTTCGCCATTTGGTCCAACATTCCGTAAAATTCGTGAAGCACGCGGTCTTTCTCTAAAAGAAGTCGCTGCAGATATTGTCTCTCCTCAGTTCCTCAGCCAATTTGAGCGTTCTCAAAAAGGAGTGACCATCGAGACCTTCTCTCGCCTCTTGCTGTCTATGGGGGTGGATTGGGACACCTTTTTGTCCCATTATCCTGGCTTAACTATTCAAAATTTCAGCCCCATTTTGATGAAACATATCAATCAAGAAAACATGGATTTTCTGTCCATTATTGAGCGCTTAAAGCACGAAAAATCACCTGTTGCCGAGGAGAACAAAGAGCTCTGGCAACTCTATTTGCGTTCGCTTGAAATCAATGTCAATAACGCGATGGGAAAAGAAATCCACCTGGAGGACGCACCTGTCTCGATTCAACGAATCGCTCAAGAAGTGCCGTTTGCCTATCAAAATGAAATTGAGCAAGACTTCACCATTGCCCTTTTATCTGTCTTGCCCTATGAAGTCGTCGCTAAGATTCGAAAGGAATCCTTGGAACTTTTTGAAAGCAGTTATTCTGCCTACTCTGCCAATGCGTTGGCCTCTTTGCTGTTAAATCTGGCCAACTATCTTATTAAAAAAGAACTCTACCTAGAAGCTCTGAATTTTCTTCAATCAATTAACCAGCTTCGCAAGCGCAAACCGATTTTAAACACCAGTATTTCCATGCAGTTAGAATTTATGCAGGTCTATGCCCTCCTTGGCTTAAATGACAAAGAAGGGATCTACCGTGCCAAGCAGGTCCTAAAAGCCCTGGAAGGCTTGATTGCACTTGAAAATTTCGGAAGCCCGCTTGTTCAAATCAAGACAAAATTCATGTTACGGGTCAACGAACTCAACAAAACCGGCATTGATTTCTTCAGTGAATAAAGACGTCTCAGACTTTAGACCGATTCTTTCAATCAGCGCCTTTTCTTAAGTTTTCTTTAAGCAAACCGCCTTATAATAAAACCATCAAATAAAGACCTCCTAACTTTGTTTGATAGAAAATCCTAAACTTTTTCATAATAATCTCCCTATAAGAGCCACCAAAACCGGTGGCTTTTTCTACGTACCTTAGTGAGTCAAGTCCAATAGGGGCGTAGACGAACTTAGGTACGTTGATGCAGTTTGAGCGAAGCGAAAACTACGTTCCTTATTCCTTTAGCGAACGTTAGCGAGCTTAGGTACGTTGATGCAGTTCGAATGACAGTGAGAACTACGTTCCTTACCCTTCATTTGCACTAATACTCCAATTTATGCTCCATCTATGTTATAATGAAGAGAATTTTTGTCTGAGGAGGATTTATGAAAAAAACACATTCTATGCTATTCATCCCGGGCATCATTATGCTTGGGATTGTTTTACGAACACCATTTACTACGCTTCCGACGGTCTTGTCTGACATCGCAGCTGGTTTGGAGGTGGATGTGAGCTCTCTGGGACTATTGACTAGCTTGCCACTTCTCACCTTTGCCATTTTCTCACCTTTTGCGATTCAATTTGCTAAAAAGTTGGGGATTGAGCGCCTCTTTTTCCTAGTTTTGATCGCGATTACGATCGGATCTGCCATTCGGATTATCAACCTCCCCTTCCTCTATCTGGGAACCATCTTGATTGGAGCTGGCATCGCCTTTCTCAATGTGCTACTTCCAAGCCTCATTCAGGCGAACAGACCCCGTCAACTAGGCATTCTGACCACTTTGTACATCACTTCTATGGGGATGTCCACAGCGATCGCCTCTTCTTTGGCCGTTCCGATCACCAAAGCCACTTCTTGGCAAGGTTTGGTCAACATCTTGACAGCCTTGTGTGCTCTTGCTTTGGTCATCTGGATTCCTAACCTTCGCTACAACCACCATCTAAAAAAGACGGCCACTACAGAATCTAGTAGCAAGTGGTATACCAATAAATATGTCTGGGCTATCATGATTTTCGGAGGCTTGCAGTCACTGCTTTTCTACACAAGTATGACCTGGCTTCCGACCATGGCTGTTCAAGCTGGCCTTTCAAAGGTTGAATCTGGACTACTGGCCTCCGTGTTCACCCTGATCAGTCTCCCATTCTCCTTGACGATCCCAAGTTTAACGACACGATTATCCGATCGCAATCGACGCTTGATGCTTGCGATTGTTGTCGGAGCAGGGATTCTGGGGGTAGCCATGCTCTTAATCCCGACCAGCAACTTCTTCTACTGGTTGGTATTAAATGCCCTAATTGGCAGTTCTGTTAGTTCGCTCTTCCCTTACCTCATGGTCGCTTTCTCCATGAAATCCAGCACACCTGAAAAAACAGCTCAACTTTCTGGTCTTGCCCAAACAGGAGGCTACGTCTTTGCAGCCTTTGGTCCCATCCTCTTCGGCTACAGCAAATCTCTCTTCCACTCTTGGACACCTGCCATTCTTATGCTCCTGATCTTAACCATTATCATGGCCATTGCCCTTTATCAGGTGGAAAAAGTCGATCATATTTTATAATCATCGTCTGGCTGGAAGATTCATCTTCCGGCCTTTTTTGTGCATACAAAAAAAGAACTAGGCACTTGTCCTAGTTCAAAGTTTTATTATCCGTTAAATGAGATATGTACGTGGTCGTTGTGGTTTGCTGTATCTCCACCACGGTCCGGCATTTGGTTCCATGTATTAGCTGGTCCGTAAATGTTATTTACTGGCATGTAGAATTGTTGTTTCCAGATAATATATGAGATACCTGCACGGTCCATGTTATCAATCGCATACTGTGCAACTTGATCTCCAAGCTCTGAATTTGTTGGAACCATCACGTCTACTGCAAGTCCTTTACCATGGTCTTCTGGATCCCCTTCACGGTAACCACCGATGTTTGTGATACCGAATTTCGCTGCAATTTCTTGACGGAAAGCTTCCGCTTGCGGTTGAAGATTTGGATCAGTTGGAATAGTATTTCCGCTTGTTGGAGTTGATGCTACTGGTTGCACTTCAGGTGCTGCAGTCGTTTCTGCTGCTGGTTGTGCTGCTGGAGCTTCTTCTGCTACTGGAGCAGATTGAGGAGCAGCTGGAGCTTCAGGAGCAGCAGCTGGCGCTACTTCTTGATTTTGTACTTCAACATTGACAGCTGGAGCACCGTAGTTTGGTGTTTCTGGAACAGCTGGTTGTGCTGGTGTTTCTGCTGCTGGTACTTCAACCACTGGAGCTTCCGCTGGGGCTTCTTGAGTTTCCGCTGCTGGAGCAACTGGAACAGCTTTGTTATCTTCGTTTACTGGTTTAGACAAATCGTTGACAGCGACTGTTTGGTCATCAACTGTCACTTGGTTTGTTGTCAAGTCAGCACTTGCAACGGTTGCATCTGTCGCACCTGCTTGAGGAGTTTGGATTTCAACTGAAGTTACTTCTTTTTGATCATTTACTGTTGTTTTCAAAACAGTACCTGGGTAGATCAAATCCATGTTGCTGATGTTGTTCAAGTTTGCCAACACATGTACATCGATTCCAAGCGCTTCTGCGATCGAACTCAATGTATCACCATATTTGATGGTATAAGTTTGTTGGTTTTCACCGCTTTGTTGGATATCATGTTTGATTTCATCTACTGAGCGAGCTACCCAATCTTCAAGTGTTTCTGCAGTGGCTTTTGTAAATGGAATCACTGCAAGAGCTACTGTTGAAGCGATCAAGGCTTTCGTATTAACTTTTAATTTCATCTTTTATCCTCTTTTTTCTTTGTTTTTTTGTTCAAGATTTTCTTGGACAAATGAACTACTATACTATCTTATCACAATTTAAAAATAATAAAAGGCCTTTTTGGCTATTTAACAAAACTGTATTTTTCTTGTAACATTTCGTCTTTCTTGTCACATTGTTACAAACTAGTAACATAAAAAGGGGTGGTGGAAGAAGAGTTCGAGGGCGTAAAAAAGCCTCATCAAGGAATGGTTTCTTGATGAGGTTCTTGTCTTTTTTAAGTAATTGAGGCCGGCTGAAAAGCTGGGTGAAAAACGCAAACTGTAATAGTACTAACTTCAAAGGCACAGTAGCTGATTGGATTTTTCTCTCGCTTTAAGAGCTCGGAAAAATCCTAATCAGCCTTGTGGGGGCAGGACAACGAAGCATTCTATACAACAGTGCTTCTGTCCTGCTCCCTATTTTCACTTTGCATTTTACGGGCTTTGTATCTTATTTGACCTTCATGATTCTGACGAGGTTGGCGCGTTCGGCTTCTTCGAGTTTCATTTCGATATAATAGATAGTCTCTTTGAGGTCTGGGATGGTCGCATACTCGAGTCCGTTCACTCGACGGCGGGTTTTCTCGATTTCATCTGCCATGAGTTGGCAGCTTTTTTCGATTTCCGCTAACTTGAGCAAATCTGGGAGTAGATCCCCCATTTCTTGGATCGTGCTATCCATTTGACTGTTGGAGGCGAGGTAGCTATAAACCACGTCCCCTTCATCCTCTCCGTATGGATTATCGATACGGGCATGGAGCTTGGGCACGCGCACACTCATGACATTTTCTTCCTCGATATGGAGCATCACTTCTCGAGTCGGTACAGCAAAGATTTCTTCTACCATGAGGTCACTCTCTAAGGACTTGGCCATCACGAAATCTTGCATATTGCCCACCAGCGCTGCCTCCACCTTTTGGCGCAGACGATTATTTTCACGCACAGCTTCAATAAAGCGGCGCATGAGTTCATCCCGCTTATCCTTGAGCAACTTGTGCCCCCGGGTTGCTGTCTTGAGGCGCTCTTTGAGAATATTGAGTTCCATCCGAGTTGGTTTTACATTTAATCGTGCCATAGGCTAATCCTCTTTGTTTGGCAGATACTTGTCAATCATCTCATCCTTGATCCGTTTAAGCTCTGTTCGTGGAAGGATGGATAAGAGTTCCCAACCGAGATCCAAACTTTCCTCAATCGTCCGATTGGTTGTGAAGCCTTGGTTGATGTATTCCTGCTCAAAGCGGTCCGTAAATTTAACATAGAGCTTGTCGGTATCTGACAAGGCAGACTCTCCAAGCACTACAGCTAGTTCTTTGGCTTGTTTCCCTTGGGCGTAAGCCGCAAAGAGCTGGTTCATGGTCGCCGCATGGTCTTCCCGAGTCTTGCCTTCACCAGAACCCTTGTCCTTCAAACGGGAAAGGGATGGAAGAACATTGATCGGTGGGCGGTAACCACTATTGTAGAGATCACGGGACAGAATAATCTGACCTTCGGTGATGTAGCCTGTCAAGTCAGGGATGGGGTGGGTGATGTCATCTTCTGGCATGGAGAGGATCGGAATTTGGGTCACAGATCCTTTCTTTCCAACCAAGCGTCCTGCACGTTCGTAGAGGGTTGAGAGGTTAGTATAGAGGTAACCTGGATAGCCCCGACGACCTGGAACTTCCCGGCGGGCAGCAGATACTTCCCGAAGGGCTTCACAGTAGTTGGTCATATCCGTCATGATAACCAAGACGTGCATGTCTTTTTCATAGGCCAAATATTCGGCAGCTGTCAAGGCGATCCGAGGAGTCGCAATCCGCTCAATAGCTGGGTCATTGGCTAGGTTGATGAAGAGGACAGAGCGGTCAATGGCACCGGTTTCCCGAAGGTCGTTCATAAAGAACTCGGCTTCTTCAAAGGTAATTCCCATGGCCGCAAAGACCACGGCGAAGTTTTCTTCCGAATTAAGAACCGTCGCTTGACGAGCAATCTGAGCTGCCAATTCCTTGTGAGGAAGACCAGAACCTGAAAACACGGGGAGTTTTTGGCCCCGAACTAGGGTATTCAAATGGTCAATGGCTGAGATCCCTGTCTGGATAAATTCATCTGGATAGTCCCGTGAAACAGGGTTGATGGCTTGTCCATCAATGTCCAAGTACTTCTCTGGGATAATCTCTGGACCGCCATCGATGGGTTTGCCCATCCCGTTAAAGATGCGTCCCACCATGTCTTCAGACACAGGAAGTTCTAGGGGACGTCCGGTAAAGCGGACTTTGGCTTTTTCCAAGTTGATCCCGCTAGATCCTTCAAAGAGCTGGACCATGGCCTTGTCTTCTTGGACTTCGAGGACTTGTCCCTGACGGGTCGTTCCGTCATGGAGCTTGATTTCTACCAATTCATTGTAGTGAACTCCTTCGACCTGATCGACAATCATCAAGGGGCCAACAACTTCGCTGACAGTACGGTATTCTTTAATCACGCTCATTGTCTACTCCTCCTTTTGCGACGATTTGGTGTAGGGTTTCTACGATTTCTTCTTTCAGGGCTTGAATGGTTGCCAACTGATCCTCATGGATGAACTTGCTACGGGCAATGCGGTCTCGAAGAGCCACGGTTCCTTCCATGATTTCTGTGAAGTAAGCTCCTAATTCTAGTGCTTTTTGACTTTCTTGGTCAAAGGTCAAAATGTTGGTCAACAAGGCCACCTGCTTGCTGAAAGAGGTATAGGTATCGACCTCATCAAAGGCATTTTGTTGTAGGTAGTCTTCACGGATCATCTTGGCCGCATTCATGGTCAAGCGGTCTTTTTCAGACAAGGAATCTAGACCAACCAAGCGGACGATTTCTTGCAATTCACTTTCCTTTTGAAGCAAATTCATAGCGCGGGTCACTTTTTCAGACCAGCTGATTTGTTCATGTAGATCGATATAGCGACCGACTTCATCTTGGTAAAGGGAATAAGAACTCAACCAGTTGATGGCTGGGAAGTGACGACGTTGGGCCAATTGAGCATCTAATCCCCAGAAGACCTTAACAATCCGCAAGGTATTTTGCGTTACCGGCTCTGAAATGTCTCCACCTGGAGGGGAAACGGCACCGATAGCGGTAATCGAACCTTCGCGCGCAGTGGTTCCAAGTGTCTTGACCCGACCTGCCCGCTCGTAATATTCGGCGATCCGGCTACCGAGATAGGCTGGGTAACCTTCATCCCCTGGCATTTCTTCTAGACGACCAGACATTTCACGGAGAGCTTCTGCCCAACGAGAAGTAGAGTCCGCCATGATGGCAACGGAGTAGCCCATATCACGGAAGTATTCGGCAATAGTAATCCCTGTGTAGATGGAAGCTTCACGCGCCGCTACTGGCATGTTCGAAGTGTTGGCGATCAG
>NZ_JAJNSA010000111.1:0-7862 GCF_027497875.1 Streptococcus sp. SM3
TTCGGATCGACCACTTCCGTGGTTTCGAATCATACTGGGAAATCCCAGCTGGTTCTGAAACTGCCGCACCTGGTAAATGGGTCAAAGGTCCTGGCTACAAACTCTTTGCAGCCGTGAAGGAAGAGCTCGGTGATTTGAACATCATCGCAGAGGACCTTGGCTTTATGACGGATGAAGTCATTGAGCTTCGCGAACGTACTGGCTTCCCAGGAATGAAGATTCTTCAATTCGCCTTCAATCCTGACGATGAAAGTATCGATAGCCCTCACTTGGCACCAAACAACTCTGTGATGTACACTGGAACACATGATAACAACACAGTTCTTGGATGGTACCGCAATGAAATCGACGATCCAACTCGTGAGTACCTTGCTCGTTATACCAACCGGAAAGAGTATGAATCTGTTCCACATGCTATGCTTCGTACCGTCTTTGCTTCTGTCAGCTTCATGGCTATTGCTACGATGCAAGACTTGCTTGAGTTGGATGGTTCAGCTCGGATGAACTTCCCATCAACTCTTGGTGGTAACTGGTCATGGCGGATGACAGCGGATCAATTGACTCCAGCTGTTGAGCAAGAATTGCTTGATTTCACAACGATCTATCGTCGTGAAAACAAAGACTTGAAAAAAGAAGTTAAGAAAGCAGAAAAATAATCTTTCCCCCTATTAAAATTGTTGAAACAAAGGAGACTTTAAAACATGGAATCATTACAAAAATATGTGATTGATCATCATCAAAAAACAATTGCAGAATGTTCAAATGAAGAATTGTACATTGCTTTGCTGAATTACACCAAGCAAGCAAGTGCTCAAAAGAAATTAAATACTGGTAAGAAAAAAGTATACTACATCTCAGCTGAGTTCTTGATCGGTAAACTCTTGTCTAATAACTTGATCAACTTGGGTCTTTACGATGACGTCAAAAAAGAATTGGCTGACGCTGGTAAAGACTTGATCGAAGTCGAAGAAGTGGAATTGGAACCATCACTTGGTAACGGTGGGTTGGGACGTTTGGCAGCCTGCTTTATCGACTCTATCTCAAGCCTTGGTTTGACAGGGGATGGGGTTGGTTTGAACTATCACTTTGGTTTGTTCCAACAAGTCCTTAAAAACAACCAACAAGAAACGATTCCAAACGCATGGTTGACTGACCAAAGCTGGCTCGTTCGTTCAAGCCGTAGCTACCAAGTGCCATTCGCACACTTTACATTGACTTCTACCCTTTATGATATCGACGTACCTGGTTACAAGATCGATACCAAGAACCGTTTGCGCTTGTTCGACTTGGATTCAGTTGATTCATCTATTATTGAAGATGGTATTAACTTTGACAAGACAGATATCGCTCGTAACTTGACCCTCTTCTTGTACCCAGATGATAGTAACCGTCAAGGGGAATTGCTCCGTATCTTCCAACAATACTTCATGGTATCAAATGGTGCACAATTGATCATCGACGAAGCCATCGAAAAAGGAAGCAACTTGCATGACCTTGCTGACTATGCTGTTGTACAAATCAACGATACTCACCCATCAATGGTCATCCCTGAATTGATCCGTCTTTTGACAGAACGTGGTATTGAAATGGATGAAGCCATCTCTATCGTTCGTAGCATGACGGCTTACACTAACCACACAATCCTTGCAGAAGCCCTTGAAAAATGGCCACTTGAATTCTTGCAAGAAGTGGTTCCTCACTTGGTTCCAATCATTGAAGAATTGGACCGCCGTGTTCGCGCTGAATACAAAGATCCAGCTGTTCAAATCATCGATGAGAATGATCGCGTACACATGGCACACATGGATATCCACTATGGATTTAGCGTAAACGGGGTTGCTGCACTTCACACAGAAATCTTGAAGAATTCTGAGTTGAAAGCTTTCTACGACATTTACCCTGAAAAATTCAACAACAAAACAAACGGTATCACTTTCCGTCGTTGGCTCATGCATGCTAACCCAACCTTGTCACACTACTTGGACGATATCCTCGGACGTGACTGGCACCATGACGCATCTAAATTGGAAGACCTTCTTTCTTATGAAGATAAAGATGCAGTCAAAGCAAAATTGGAAAACATCAAGTCTCACAACAAACGGAAATTGGCTCGTTTCTTGAAAGACCATCAAGGTGTGGAAATCAATCCAAATTCTATCTTTGATACCCAAATCAAACGTCTTCACGAATACAAACGTCAACAAATGAACGCTTTGTATGTGATCCACAAATACTTGGACATCAAAGCTGGAAATATCCCTGCTCGCCCAATCACTGTTCTCTTTGGTGGTAAAGCAGCTCCTGCCTACACTATTGCACAAGATATCATCCACTTGATCCTTTGCTTGTCTGAAGTGATTGCAAACGATCCAGCAGTAGCTCCACACTTGCAAGTCGTTATGGTAGAAAACTACAACGTGACTGCTGCAAGCTACTTGATTCCAGCTAGCGATATTTCTGAGCAAATCTCCCTTGCTTCTAAGGAAGCTTCAGGTACTGGTAACATGAAATTCATGCTGAATGGTGCATTGACACTTGGTACTATGGATGGAGCCAACGTGGAAATCGCTGAATTGGTTGGACGTGACAACATCTACATCTTCGGTGAAGATTCAGAAACTGTAATCGATCTATATGAGAAATCAGCATACAAATCAGCGGACTTCTATGAACGTGAAGCTATCAAACCATTGGTAGACTTCATTATCAGCGATGCCGTTCTTGCAGTTGGTAACAAGGAACGCTTGACTCGTCTTCACAAGGAATTGATCAACAAAGACTGGTTCATGACTCTTCTTGACTTGGAAGACTACATTGTCACCAAAGAACGTATGTTGGCTGACTACGAAGACCGTGATGCATGGTTGGATCAAGTCATCGTTAACATTGCGAAAGCAGGATTCTTCTCATCTGACCGTACGATCGCTCAGTACAACGAAGACATCTGGCACTTAAACTAATCACTAGTTGTTAGACCAAGGTCCTTCAGATCTTGGTCTTTTTCATTACTTCTCATTTGGGAGAAGAAATGGAGCTAGTTTAGGGAATGGACACTCTGCAAAAAGTGTTGTTTTTTTGAATTTTGCAACCCCTAAAGGGAAAAAATTACATAATTTTTATTTCAGTCTTCAAATCTAATTTATTGGTATAAAAAAATACTTCCCTTTAAAAAGCCTTTCGGTGAAATTTATAAAAAGAGAAAGTGTCTTAAAAACCCTTGAAAATAAAGGATTTTTTCACAGGCGTTTGCATATATTTTCAACTAAAGATGGGGAAGGCAAGGAAAGTTTGGGGATTCAAGTTGTTATATATTTAAAGTAAAATAAAAAATTAAATTGACAAATATATAAAAATGGTTGATTGTGATACAATGAAGTTAACTGGAAGTAGCATATTTTTGCCTCTACAGTGAGATTTTTTTAAACAAAAAAGGAGAGTTTTGAAAATGAAAAGCTATCGTGAACATGTTTCGAAGCAGGAAAAATTTTCAATTCGTAAGTTATCAGTCGGTGTTGTTTCATTGGCCATCGCTGGATTGGCTACTGTCAATACCTACGGAGCAGAAGTGAAAGCAGATGAAGCAACAGCACCTGCAACTGAAGCAACCAGTACAGAAACAGCAACAAGCGATGCAGCTGTTGCAACAAGTTCTAAGTTGACATCTACAACTGTTACAGAAGGAAATAAAACAGTTACGACTACTTATGTAGAATCACCAGAACTTGAAAAAGCAAAAGCTGATGCAGCTACAGAAGGTGTGACCGTTACAGAAGAAGCTGAAAAAGTCCAACCATCTATCGCAGCAGCAGAAGCAGATAATAAAGCTCAAACAGCTGAAATCAACACAGTAGTTGATAACTACAAAAAGGCAAAAGCGGAGTATGAAGCAAAATCTCAAGAAATCACATTGATTGAAAAGAGAAATGCAGAAGCAGAAGCGGCTTACAAGAAACAAGTAGAAGACTACAAAACCCAACAAGCAGCTTATGATAAAGCTTTAGAAGAGTACAATGCTAAAAAGGTAGCCTACGATGCTAAAGTAGCAGAAAAAGCAGCAGCAGATAAGGCCAATGCAGAAGCAAAAGCTAAGTATGAAGCAGAAATGGCTGTTTACAATACAGCGAAAGCGCAATACGATAAAGATTTACAAGAATACCAAACTAAGAAAGCGCAATACGATAAAGATAAAGCAGCTTATGATCAATTGGTAGCGAAGAAGGCAGAAGAAGATGCTGCTAAGGCTCAATACGAAGCTGATCTTGCAAAATACAATGTAGAAAAAGTACAGTACGAAAATGATTATATTGCTTATCAAAAGAAATTAGCTGAATACGAAGTTGCCAAAAAACAATATACGGACGCGAAACAAGCATACGACAAATATATGACAGACAATGCGTATGCTGACCTTAAAAATGTTTCAACTGTTCAAGATTTGACCTTCCAACGTGAAGGTGGTGCAACTCACACCATTGACGGCATCAGCACTTATCTTACTCGTGATGCTCAAGCTCGTTTAAATACAAGCAATGTCCATCAATATGATTCTAATAAATTGGAAGCTTCAGATATTGTAGCAACTAGTCCTTGGGCCAATAATGAAACTGAGTACATTCAAGTGAAAGAAGGCGATAAATTTGTCGTTACTTATGATAACTTGAATCAGTCCAGCATGCGTGAAAATACGGATATGCATCCAATCAAACGTGTGATTTACCGTTATGAGATTTTAAGTCTTCCATCAAATGATGGCAAAGGGATTGCAGCAGTCAACGCAGATCCAACGGTAACCATGACAGTGGGTGCTTCAACAGACCAAGACAAACCTGTTAAGGTTGCTGTCGATGTTGAATTCTATGATGGTGATGGCAATAAATTTGATTTGACTCAACGCAATGCCATTGTCGCTTTGAACTCGCTCAACCACTGGACAGGTGCTTCCTATGTCGATAGTGGAGACAAACCTCGTGCCCTTACAGTAGAAGCCAAAGATAAAAATGGCAACACTGTTCGTGGAACTTGGGATCCATATGCAGATGGTTCATCCATGAGCATTGAAAACAATGAAGTGAAGGTTAAAACAGGAAAAGCAGACTTTGGTACTGCAACTGTTTCCATTTCAGCAGACAACCCTCTCAAAATTGTGACTCAGAAATATGGTTATGTTAAAGATGACACAGGTAAATGGGTTCCTGGTACGACACCTGAGAAGGAAGAAGTAACGGATGCGTTAACTGTAAATGCTTCGGGTTCAGGAAGTGTTCATTCTATTGGTACAGAAGAATTTACCTTTGAAGGTAAGGATGATGTTATCGGATCATACAAAGTAGATGCAACTACAGGTCAAATTACGTTCACGCCTAAGAAGAAATTTGAAAACGTGGAACACCAAGAGTCTGTAAATGTTGGAAATAATAAATTTATTCCAATTCCAAACTCAAGTGTTTCTTATGATGCTGCTACTAAAGAAGTGACTTCCTTTAAAGATAACCAATATATTGAACATGGCTCTGTCTTTAACGGTGAATCTTCAACAACTCTTGAAGGTTGGGATAATCCATCTTCTCCATACCTCTATTATGGTGGAGCAGGCTTGAAGATGTCAGATGGACACTTAGTCTTTACGGCTAATGGTGCCAATGCGGCTGGTCAACCAACGGTTTATTGGTTTGCCATCAACTCAAATGTAGGTCTTCCTAAAGAGCCAGGAGAAAAACCGAAAGAGCCAACAAAACCAACAGAACCAAAGGCTCCAACTCCACCAACCCCAACAGTTGTGGAAGTGCCTGCAGAGCCAACGAAACCAGAAGAACCTAAATCACCAACTCCGCCAACAGCACCTAACTACACTGTGATTACGGTCGATGTGGAGGAACCAAAAGCTCCAACTCCACCAAAAGCTCCAACCCCACCGACTCCTGAAGTCGTTCCAAATACGAATCCGGTGAAACCGGAAGCTGAAGTGAAATGGCATAAGAATAAAGTGGTAACGGAAACAGATATTCCAACCCCACCAACACCAGTTCCTCCAACTCCACCAACTCCATACAACCCACCAACACCAATTGTTCCACCTACACCAATCGTTCCACCAACTCCAGAGGTTCCAACCGAACCAACTCCTGAAGTTCCGGAACAGCCTGTACAACCTGCGCAACCACAAACACCTGCGCTTCCAAATACAGGTACAGAAAGCTCAACTGCAGCTGTTCTTGCAGGTGCGATGGCTGGATTGCTTGGATTGGGTCTTGCACGCAAGAAAAAAGAAGATTAATTCTTGTTTCTTTCGTTCATTCATCTAAATAAAGAAAGTCAGAAGGTAAGTCCTTCTGACTTTTTTGATGGAGTGATGACCAAATAGTTGAGAAATAGAACAGAATAGTTTTTGGATAAGGAGAGGAAATGGCTTTTATAGACCGAATCGTGTCGAAATGAAGCAGAATAGAAATGGATGACACAAGAAGAAGAGAATGAGGTATACTGGTGGTGTTCGAATGAAAGTTTATAGGACTCCGTTATATCTCTAATCATTCCAATGATACAGTTGCGATGGCTTTTCATCTTTTGCACACATTATTTTCCAAATGAATTTCATTTGAACGTATCAGTAATCAGGCAAGTGCTTCCACGGTTTTGAGGTGCTTGCCTTTCTATCTGTATCGCGATATAATAGGGTGTAAGAAATGAAAAGGAGTTTGTATGAAAAAGAAACCTATCTATCTTTACATCTTGTTATTTTTCTCTACGGTTGGAACCCTAACATCAGCTGTCTCAACCTTTGGAGCTTCAAAGAGCTTTGAGCTGACAGATGATTTTGCTAAACAACTTGGTTTAACAACGGCTCAAGACAAGGCTGACTATGTGACATATTATGAGAAATCAGCCCAACTCAATCAGTCTCCACTAGCCTTTTTATTTGTTTCCCTGATTCTGATTGCCTTGCTTGCAACTTTCTATTTCCTCTTTATGAAGCAGGATCTGTTAACAACACATTATACTTATATGGGACAGATTTTGTTAAGTCAAGCTTTCTCTTTTTATAATTATTTTGCAGGACGTCCGCTATTGGCTAGTTTTTCAAACCAAGCACTTCGTCAACGATATCTGGCATCTTCGTCCCTTGCTTTGTTACTCTTGACGGCGTTTGCTCTTCTTTTCTTTGGAATTATTTTGTATAAAACCTTGCGTTTGAGAAAAGCTCAAGCTAGGGCATAATAGATAAGTTTAGATGGAGCTCTCTTAGAGGATAAGAGAGCTTCTTGATTGGAGAAAAAAGATGAAAGTATCCTTTGTTTATATTAGTCTGAGTGGGAATACAGAGAGTTTTGTCCGTCGCTTAAGTGACTATTTGCTGGAAGCCCATCCCGGACTTGAAATCGAGAAAGTTCATGTGAAAGACCTGGTCAAAGAGGGCCAGCCCTTCTTTGAAATGACCAATCCTTTTATCACTTTTTTGCCTACCTATTTGGAGGGTGGAAATGGTGTTGACAATGGCGATGTGGAAATTTTGACGACAGATGTCGCGGATTTTATTGCTTATGGAGACAATGCCAGCAAGTGCTTAGGAGTGGTTGGATCAGGCAATCGGAATTTTAACAATCAATATTGTTTAACCGCTAAGCAATACAGCCAACGCTTTGGTTTCCCTAAGTTAGCCGATTTTGAAATGCGGGGGATGTTGGGAGATATTAAAAAAGTAGCTGCCATTGTAGAAGATTTGTATCATCTTTAAAATAAAGAGAGTGGGACAGAAATCGGTAATTCGTTAGAATTCGATTTCGTCGTCCCACCTCCGCACAGTTGAGTAGGGCTGTAAAAGCTGATGAAATCAGCGTAGTAGAGCCCACTCAACCACTGCGTCT
>NZ_JAJNSA010000112.1:0-7852 GCF_027497875.1 Streptococcus sp. SM3
ATTAAAGACTGGAATTTCAGAAGCATCAAATTTCGTAATGGGTTTGATCCCAATTTTTCCTTCATGAAGGCTATTCCAAAATTCTTCTGGTGTATTTCCGATTGGTGAGGTTACACCATAACCTGTAACAACAACACGATTTGTAGACATATATATTCTCCTTTTGTCGGATGGATATTTAAGTAAGTGATTTTCGATCAGTGAGCATTCATTATTGCATAGTCATTCCGCCATCAATGGCAATTGTTTGACCAGTTAAATATTCTTGACCTGCTAAGAAAGCCGCAACTTCTGCCACTTCTTCAGCTTGACCAATTCGTTTCATTGGCACTTGAGCTAGCATGGCATCTTTCATTTTCTCTGGAATAGCATCAGTCATATCTGATTCAATGAAACCAGGTGCAATGGCATTCACACGAACGCCACGAGCCGCAACTTCACGCGCTACTGATTTAGTGAAACCAATCAAACCAGCTTTTGAAGCCGCATAGTTAGCTTGACCGATATTCCCCATTAGACCAACAACAGAGGACATGTTGATAATGGCCCCTTGACGAGCTTTAGACATCGGTTTTAAGACAGCTTGAGTCATATTAAAGGCACCTGTCAAGTTGATTTTCAAGACACGTTCAAAATCTTCTTCAGTCATCTTCAACATCAACTTGTCGTTTGTAATCCCAGCGTTATTGACCAAAACATCAACACTTCCAAGCTTTTCAATTGCTTCAGCTACCATACGTTGAGCATCTTCGCCATTAGAAATATCCCCAGAAATACCAACAACAGTCACACCATAGTCAGCAAACTGTGCAAGCAAGTCCTCAGAAATTTCAGAACGTCCATTTAGGACAACATTGGCACCGAGACTCGCAAATTTATGAGCCACAGCCAATCCAATTCCGCGTGTTGAACCTGTTACAAAAACATTTTTATTTTTAAGTTCCATCTTTACCTCGTTTTAAGCATTCAGAAGTGCATCTAGACTAGCCTGATCTTCGACGTTATGAGTTGGAAGAGTTTTATCAATTTTCTTCAAGAATCCTGACAAGACTTTTCCAGGTCCGATCTCGATGACCTCATCTACACCAAAGTCTTGAATCGTAGCAATTGAATCATAGAAACGAACCGGTTCTTTTACTTGACGGGCCAAAAGTGCTTTCACATCTTCTAACTTCATGATTGTAGCTTCTGTATTCCCAACTAAAGGAAGATCAAAATCATTAAATGATACTTTTTCTAGTTCAGCCACCAATTTTTGACTAGCAGATTCCAGTAAGGCTGTGTGGAATGGACCTGACACATTCAAAGGGATCAAGCGTTTGGCACCTGCTTCCTTCAATAGTTCCACAGCATAGTCCACAGCCGCAACCTCACCACCAATCACAATTTGTGCTGGCGTATTGTAGTTAGCTGGTGTTACTACACCCTTTTCGGATGCTTGTTGACAAATCTCTTCGATCAAACTTGGATCTGTATTCATAACAGCAACCATTTTCCCACTTCCAGCAGGAGCTGCCGTTTCCATGAATTCACCACGTTTCGCAACCAAAGCTACTGCATCTTCAAACGAAAGAGCTCCAGCCGCAACTAAGGCAGAATATTCCCCCAAAGAGAGGCCGGCAACAATATCAGGAGTGATACCATTTTCTGCTAAGAGACGATAAATGGCTACTGACGTTGTCAAAATAGCTGGTTGAGTATAGCGTGTCTGATTCAGTTTTTCTTCGTTCGAATCAATCAATTCACGCAAATCATAACCGAGAATACGACTAGCCGTATCAAATGTCTCTTTAATAACGGGATAAGCCGCATACAAATCGCTCGCCATGCCCAATTTCTGAGCCCCTTGACCAGCAAATAAGAACGCACGTTTTGTCACTATCCTAATCCTTTCGACGTTTTTAGACGTTTACATCTGCCCAACGAGCAGCCTCTTTTTTAATCACCTTGGCTGCACCATAATAGATATCCTCTAGAATTTCAGCACAAGTTTCTTCCTTGCTTACAAGTCCAGCAATTTGACCCGCCATTACAGAACCATTGTCAACATCTCCATCAACAACAGCATTGCGAAGGGCTCCTGCTCCTAATTCTTCAATTTCTTCTTGAGTCTTCTTACCTGCCAAGAAATCTTTTTCAGCTTGGTTATAGGCAGAAGCCAATTTATTTTTGATCGCACGAACAGGGTGTCCAACAACAGATGCTGAAACTACAGTATCGATATCTTTTGCTTTCAAGATTTTATTCTTAAAGTTTTGGTGAGCATTAGATTCTTTTGCAACCACGAAACGAGTTCCCACCTGAACAGCTTCGGCACCTAACATAAAGACAGCTGCAGCACCGGCACCATCAGCGACTCCTCCAGCACCAATTACTGGAATAGAAATAGCTTCAACCACTTGGCGAACCAAGGTCATAGTCGTCAATTTACCAATGTGACCTCCAGCTTCCATTCCTTCTGCAATCACTGCATCAGCGCCCAATTTTTCCATCCGTTTTGCAAGTGCAACAGACGGAACTACTGGAATTACAGTGATCCCTGCTTCATGGAAACGATCCATGTATTTTCCTGGATTTCCAGCACCAGTTGTAACAACCTTAACACCTTCTTCAATCACCAGGTCAACAATGTCATCCGCAAATGGGGACAAAAGCATGATATTTACACCAAAAGGTTTATCTGTAATAGACTTCACCTTATCGATGTTAGCCTTTACAACTTCTTTTGGAGCGTTCCCACCACCAATGATTCCAAGACCTCCAGCATTTGATACTGCTCCAGCCAAATCACCATCAGCGACCCATGCCATCCCACCTTGGAAGATTGGATATTTAATATTCAATAGTTCAGTAATTCGTGTTTGCATTATACCTACCTCTTTTTTCGCTTAAGTAATAGTTTGAGTTCGAAAGATTGTTTCTTTGAGCCTCAAACTATTACCTAAACAAGAGAGAATATCTTTCGATACTCTCATCTATCATTATTTTGTTTTTTCTTCTACGTAAGCGACAAGATCACCAACTGTAGACAATCCTTCTTCAGTTTCGATTTGGATATCAAAAGCATCTTCGATTTCAGAGATCACTTGGAACAAATCCAATGAATCAGCTTCTAAATCTTCGAATGTAGATTCAAGAGTTACTTCTGATGGTTCTTTACCAAGTTCTTCAACGATAATTTCTTGTACTTTTTCAAATACTGCCATGACAGGCCTCCTTAAAAAAAATATATAAATTTTTAAAATGTGTTTCCACATGTTTAACTAGATTGTAACAAGAAGTGTGCCCCATGTCAAACCTCCACCGAATCCTGTAAGAAGAATTTTTTGACTTCCATCCATCTTGATTCGATGATTCTCGACACACTCCGATAATAGAATGGGGATACTAGCAGCACTAGTGTTCCCATATTCCATCATATTTGCTGGGATCTTCTCTCTAGAGACACCCAGTTTTTTTGACATCTTATCTAACATTCGGTCATTCGCCTGATGTAAAAGAAAATAGTCAATCTCTTCTGCTTCCATAGAGGCGTCTGCTATAATCTTTTGAATGCTTTTCGTGACATCACGAATAGCAAAATCAAAAACTGCCCGCCCATCCATCGTCAGATATCTTCGATCGGTAACTTCCTCTGAATAAGGAGAAGACAGACCCAAATAGCAAGATTCAAGACTAGAACCACGGCTACCATCCGTAAAAAGACTTTCAGCTAAAAACGATTTTTGATCGCTCGCTTCAAGCAAGACACCGCCAGCTCCATCTCCAAAAAGGACTGAAGTAGAGCGATCTGACCAGTCTAATACTTTTGAAAGCGTCTCACTACCGATCACAATCCCTCGCTGGTACATCCCTGAAGAAATGTATTTTTCAGCAGTGGCTAATGCAAATACAAATCCGCTACATGCTGCAGTCAGGTCAAAAGCAAAGGCTCGAGAAGCTCCAATATTAGCTTGTACCCGGGCTGCGGTCGATGGCATTAAGCTGTCTGGAGTAATTGTAGCGACAACGATAAAATCAATTTCTTCAGCGTCTAAGTTTGCTTTTGCTAATAATCTTTGTGCGACAACTGTTGCAAGATCACTGGTCGTCTCATCTCTTGAAATGTGACGACGAAGAATGCCTGTCCGACTACTGATCCATTCATCACTTGTATCCATAATCTCAGCTAAATCATCATTCGATACGACTTGGTCAGGTACATAATGAGCGACTTGACTAATTTTAGCAAAGACCATTATTTAATTTCCTCCAAGAAACGATACAGATTTTGCAATCCTTTTTGCATCACTTTCTTCTCTTCAGGACTCATATCTCCAATAATCTGGTTGACCATCCGTTTATGGAATTGTTGATGAAGTCGATAAAGTAGACGACCATTCTTTGTTAAACTCAAGTGTACAACCCGGCGATCAACTTCAGATCTTCTTCTTTCGATATACCCTTTGCGCTCAAGATTATTCAAACTTGTCGTGACAGTCCCCAAAGTCACCATCAACTCCCGTGAAATATCACTCGGGGTTGCATTCGGTGTCGAACCAATCACGTCGATCGTATGCATTTCTTTAATAGAAACATCTTTAAATCGACTTGCTCTTAGGCTCGTCTCCTCGATAACCAAAACATTATTAAAGATGGATGTTAAATAGTCATTAACTAATTGGTAATTCAAAACTCCACCTCCTAATTTTACTTTGATAGTCAAATTTTATCAAAAATGAAAATAATTTGCAAGCTTTTTTTCACAAAACATAGAAAAAAATACAAATTTATTTTCCTTTAAATTGTGGCCGACGTTTTTCAGAGTAGGCAATAACCCCCTCTTTAAAATCTTCTGTAAATGCTAGTTTCTTTTGCAAATTTAATTCAAGATTCGCATATTGATCCCATTCTTTCAAGAAGGCTTCCCAAACCATTTCTTTCATGGCAGCATAAGAATTTGAAGATCCTCTTCTTAATTTTTTAAGCAATTGATCAACCGTTTTCTCAAGTTTTTCAGATTCACAAACACGGTAAGCTAGGCCATATTCCAATGCTTTTTCTGCGGTCAAAGCTTCACCCGTCATTACTAAATGAGTAGCCCGAGACATACCAATAGCTTTTCCTAATAAGAATAACCCACCCGCATCTGGTGCTAAACCAACCCCAACAAAGGCTTGAATAAATTTAGTACGATCACTAATAATACAAAAATCAACAGCTACTGCTATGTTGGCCGCCGCTCCTGCGACCGCTCCATCAGCTACCATAATAACCGGCTTAGGTAATTGCTTAATCTTCTTAGAAATAGTATTAACTAATTCAGCAATTAAAACAAGAGACTCAATGTCATCTGCATCGACTGCGCGTTTCATTTCACTCAAATCTCCACCAACTGAAAAGATTTTCCCTTCTGCTGATAGAATAATGAATTTTACTTCCTCATTTTTTTCTGCATCTTCCAAGGCAGCTAAAATTTCCTGACACATTGGAATGTTAAAACCATTGGATACTTCAGGACGATTTAAAGAGATTGTCGCGAGGTCATTTTCGACAGAATACAAAATTGTTTCAAACATCACAGACTCCTTTTATTTAAATATAAAATATTTTGATATTAAAACTTTTGAATTATAACATATCATACCACAAAAAAGTAAAATAGTAAAATATATCTATAAGATGTAACAAAATTGTAAAATTTGAATAATTACAATTTCTCCCTTTTACAGAATCAATTATTTTATGCCCTATCCTTAAATACATTGTATCAATAACTGAACTTTGGTATAATGTATTAATGAAACTATTAAGGAGAAAATATGAAAGTAACTAAATTTGGTGGAAGTTCTCTAGCATCAGCTTCTCAATTAAAAAAAGTACTTAATATCATTAAAGATGATCCAGAAAGAAGATTTGTAGTTGTATCAGCTCCAGGCAAACGCAACGCTGAAGATACAAAAGTAACAGATGCTCTGATCCGGTATTATAAAGAATTTACTTCAGATAAGGATGTCACACAAACACAACAGTGGATTATTGAACGTTATCGTGCCATTACAGAAGAATTGGGTCTCAAAGATTCCATTATTCAAGAAATTGCTGAAGATATCTATGATTTAACAAATTTACCTAAAAAAGGAAATCCATTTACATATGATGCATTCCTAGCAGCTGGTGAAAATAACAATGCTAAACTCATTGCTGCCTATTTCAATCAAAATGGATTAGAAGCAAGATATATCCATCCAAAAGAAGCAGGAATTACGGTCACTGCCGAACCTTCCAACGCTCGTATTTTACCATCTAGTTACGATAAAATTGAAGAACTAAAAGATTCAAGTGAAGTGATTGTCATTCCAGGTTTCTTTGGTGTTACTCAAGATGGTGACATTTGTACATTTTCTCGTGGTGGATCTGACATTACAGGATCGATCATTGCAGCAGGTGTAAAAGCAGACTTATACGAAAACTTTACAGACGTAAATGGTATTTTTGCAGCACATCCAGGTATTATTAAACACCCACATTCCATTCCTGAATTAACTTACAAAGAGATGCGTGAATTAGCCTATGCTGGCTTTTCAGTTTTACATGATGAAGCTCTTGTGCCAGCCTACAGAGGTAAAATTCCATTAGTCATTAAAAATACAAACAATCCGGACCACCCAGGAACCCGAATTGTTTTGGAACATTCAAATGATCATGTAACTGTCGTAGGAATCGCTGGAGATTCAGGGTTTGTAAGTATCAATATGACCAAATACCTTATGAACCGCGAAGTTGGGTTTGGTCGAAAAGTCCTTCAAATTTTAGAAGATCTCAATATCAGTTGGGAACATATGCCAACAGGAATTGATGATTTATCCATCATTTTGCGTTCACGTGAACTAACACCGATCAAAGAACAAGAAATTCTGAAACAATTAACACAAAAGCTAGAAGTTGACACAGCCGAAATTGAACATGATCTTTCCATCATTATGATTGTTGGTGAAAAGATGAAGAGTCAAGTAGGGGTTACCGCAACTGCGGCCAAAGCACTATCAGAAAATGAAGTGAATATTCAAATGATCTCGCAAGGTTCTAGTGAAGTTTCCATTATGTTCGTTGTAAGTAAAGATCAAGAAGAAAAAGCCATTAAAGCTTTATATCAAGCATTTTTCCCAAATAACTAAGTAGAGAAAAGCTCCGTTAACTAAACGGAGTTTTAATTAACATTAAAATGAAAAGTAAAAAAGAGATCAATTACTTGATCTCTTTTATTCTATACTCCGCCAGTAGGACTCGAACCTACGACATCATGATTAACAGTCATGCGCTACTACCAACTGAGCTATGGCGGAATCAAGCTAAGCGACTACCTTATCTCACAGGGGGCAACCCCCAACTACTTCCGGCGTTCTAGGGCTTAACTGCTGTGTTCGGCATGGGTACAGGTGTATCTCCTAGGCTATCGTCACTTAACTCTGAATGATTAAACATTCAAAATTGAACATCTATATTCTAACAAGTTAACCTTACGTTGTCAATATCTTCTGACTCTTTGGATAAGTCCTCGAGCTATTAGTATTAGTCCGCTCCATTGCTCACACAACTTCCACTCCTAACCTATCTACCTGATCTTCTCTCAGGGCTCTTACTGATATAAAATCATGGGAAATCTCATCTTGAGGTGGGTTTCACACTTAGATGCTTTCAGCGTTTATCCCTTCCCTACATAGCTACCCAGCGATGCCTCTGGCGAGACAACTGGTACACCAGCGGTAAGTCCACTCTGGTCCTCTCGTACTAGGAGCAGATCCTCTCAAATTTCCTACGCCCGCGACGGATAGGGACCGAACTGTCTCACGACGTTCTGAACCCAGCTCGC
>NZ_JAJNSA010000113.1:0-7830 GCF_027497875.1 Streptococcus sp. SM3
ACTGTACTATTATCAAAAGTTCCTGTTGTTACATTTTGAGAAGTACTTACTACTGGTACCTGAACGTAACCTGCAATATCACGAGCATTTGAAGCCGTATACTGTTGTCCCTCAATCCCAGATTGCCTGTATTCAGCAAGGATCTCTTCTTCACCAGTTGGTTGATACAGTCCATTTTGCCATTTACCCTTTGGATCCACCAAACGATACAAGGTAGACTGTTGAGACCACATGGTTGGTACTTTAACCTGGAAGAACTCATTTAATATTTGACCTTGACGTGAAGGTTCCATGACATCATAGACATCTCGGAGCATAACACTTCTGGCTGGAACCATAATACTAGGAAAAGATTGTAGGGTCACATAAGGAGGTTTACTTGCGTCTCCGAAAGAATAGATAAAGTTGTTGCCTGCTGGAGAATCGGCAATCAAGACTTCTTTAGGAAGTCGTATAGGGCTATTCAATCTCTCGTTGGGGTGGAATGTTTGAGAAAAGACTTCTGATCCATCTGATTCCTTCACAATTCGGAAATAAACATTCTTCGGATCACGAATATCTGGAGTCGTTTCGCTACGATCAACAGATAGTGTCGCATAGTAGCCCAAGGATTCCTCATTTCGGTCAACAAATTCCCAAATTGCAAAAGTATAACGGTTCAAATCGTGATCTTTTGAATACTTTGCAAGCTCTTCTGGAGTTAACAAAGCATTTTTATCTAGGTTCGGGTCTTTGGCAACATTCGAGGTTGATAGTGGCGCATCTACCACATTGGCGCCATGGCGATCATCCATCTCGGGTGAGATGGATAGATCTTCATCACTACTTCTAGCCTCTTCACTAATTGGAGCCAATTGAGCTGAGATAGCTGGTTTCCCATTTATATTGGAATTTCCCACAAAGCCTGCAGCCGTTAAGGTGGTCATCATCTCATCAACTGCTTTGCCCAAGCGATCGCGTTGCTCGGCATAAGCTTGCGCACCAGCATTTGTATGGATCAAACGATAGCTAGTAGTTACTTCCGATTGTAGCTTATTGATAACTGCTTCCAAAGCTGCCTTACGCTCAGGCACAGGTATCTGAGTAGCGTATTTCCCTGCGATTTGTTGGAGCAGCTCTGCTTCAGAAGCGTTTTGTTCCAATAGGGAAGCTTCATCTGTAGCTGCTGGTTCATCTACCGCTGATTCTGAAGCTAGAACTTGTGTGGATTCACTAGAAACGCTTGCCAAACTGGTAGATTCTTGCCCACTGATGGAAATAGAAGTCGATTCACTCATAGAGAGCGAATGGCTAGCCGTTTCAGAAAGACTTGTAGAGGTTGATAGAGAAGCAGATGCAGAATCTAGCGAGGATGTCTTTGAAAGAATGACGCTATCTGCTTCTGCCAATGTCTCTTGTTTCGTTTCAGACACAGTTGGGGCGAGAGATGCCACTTCTTCTGCTTGAGCCGTCGTAGCCACAACAGCTCCTCCAAATATAGTCCCTACAGCAACCAAGCCTTTTAATAACTGCTGGCCCTCCTTATGAAGACGACCGCCATCTTCTGGAACTTCGGCAATGACCATCTCCTCTACTTGCCCTCGAACCACACGAAAGAGTCCTAGAGCAGCAGTTGATGCTCGAAGCCAATTTTTTCCTGATTTAATTAATTTGAAGCGTACGACACGATCTGTCTCACGAAAGTTTCCTTTTGAACGCTTAAATTGCATGATATTCCCCTTACATTGTAGTCATTATTCATTATACAGGAATACTACGTAGATTCAAGTAATTTGCTATAAAAAACTTATTTATTGTTGTTTTTGTTTTCGAATTTTTTGCAAGAAATTAAAAACACTTCATTCTACTAGTAAAAAAGAGAGTGGGACAGAAATCGGTAATTCGTTAGAATTCGATTTCGTCGTCCCACCTCCGCACAGTTGAGTAGGGCTATAAAAGCTGATGAAATCAGCGTAGTAGAGCCCACTCAACCACTGCGTCTTGCTCGACAATGCAAAGACAATTGAGAGACTGGGACTTTTGTCCCAGCCTCTCGAAAAAATGATAGTTCCTACTAGATCAGTTCCCCTTCTTTTTACGTCGGGTCAGTCCAGCAATTCCAGCTAACCCTGTAACAACCCCAAGAAGAGCTAATGTCACAGATCCTGTTTCGCCAGTATTCGGAAGCGCCACAGATTGGCTGTGTTTTTGTGAACCACTTGCTGATTCTGATGAAGACAATGATTCTGAACCAGAAGCTGATTGTAAACCACTACCAGATATTGATACTGATTGTGATTGACTCACTGAAACTGAAGTACTTACTGATGTTGAAGTTGATTCAGGTGCAGAGGTACTCAATGATGCTGACTCAGATGCAGATACTGATGTCGAAACTGAAAGCGATACTGACTCGGATGTCGAGACTGACTCAGATATTGATACAGATTCTGATGTAGATGCCGACTCTGACACTGAGACTGATTCTGAGGCTGATACTGAGTCAGACGTGGAAACTGAGTCAGATGCAGATGCAAATTCGGATGTTGAGACTGACTCAGACGCTGATACAGATTCTGAACTTGAAACTGACTCTGATGTCGATACTGATTCAGATGTTGATACTGATTCTGAGACTGATACTGATTCGGATGTTGATACTGATTCAGATTCAGATACAGAAACCGACTCGAATGTCGACACCAATTCAGACGTTGAGACTGACTCAGACGTTGACACTGATTCGGAGGTTGAGACTGTGTCTGAGGTAGAAATCGATTCAGATGCTGACAATGACTCAGATGTCGAGATTGATTCAGACGTTGATACTGATTCTGAAGTTGACACCGAGTCTGATGTTGACCCCGACTCAGATGTTGACACTAATTCAGAAGTGGATACTGATTCGGACGTTGAGACGGATTCTGAACTTAAAACTGATTCGGACGTTGATGCAGACTCAGAGACTGAAACTGATTCGGATGTGGAAACCGACTCGGACCTTGACAATGACTCAGACACTGATACTGATTCGGACGTTGAGACTGACTCGGATGCTGACTCGGATGTTGACACTGATTCTGAAGTAGATACTGATTCAGACGTTGAGACTGACTCTGAAGTAGATACTGATTCAGAGGCTGAAACCGATTCAGACGTAGACACCGACTCAGACACTGATACTGATTCGGACGTTGATGCAGACTCAGAGACTGAAACTGATTCGGATGTGGAAACCGACTCGGACCTTGACAATGACTCAGTCGTGGATACTGATTCGGACGCTGATACTGATTCTGAGGTAGATGCTGATTCAGAAGTCGATACTGATTCAGACGTTGATGCTGACTCTGACGTTGAAACTGATTCTGATGTTGAAACCGATTCTGAAGTCGATACCGATCCAAACGTTGATGCTGATTCAGAAGTCGATACCGATTCATACGTTGACGCTGACTCTGACATTGAAACTGATTCAGATGTTGAAACCGATTCTGAAGTCGATACTGACTCAGATGTTGAAACTGATTCAGATGTTGACGCTGACTCGGACGTTGATACCGATTCAGAGGTCGATGCTGACTCAGATGTTGATACGGATTCGGACGTTGAGACTGATTCAAAAATTGAAACCGACTCGGACGTAGACACCGATTCAGAACTTGAAACTGACTCAGACGTTGAGACTGATTCAGATGTTGACGCTGATTCAGAACTTGAAACCGACTCTGACGTAGAAAACAATTCAGATGTTGAAGCTGATTCAAAAATTGAAACCGACTCGGACGTAGACACCGATTCAGAACTTGAAACTGACTCAGACGTTGAGACTGATTCAGATGTTGACGCTGATTCAGAACTTGAAACCGACTCTGACGTAGAAAACAATTCAGATGTTGAAGCTGATTCAGAACTTGAAACCGACTCAGACGTAGAAACCAATTCAGATGCTGAAACTGACTCTGATGTCGATGCTGACTCGGATGTTGACACTGATTCAGAGTCTGAAACCGACTCAGACGTCGAGACTGATTCAGATGTTGACGCTGATTCAGATACAGAAACGGACTCTGACGTCGAGACTGATTCAGATGTTGATACCGACTCAGACGTCGAGACTGATTCAGATGTTGACTCTGATTCAGATACAGAAACGGACTCTGACGTTGAGGCTGACTCGGACATCGACACCGATTCTGAACTTGAAACTGACTCTGAGGCTGAAACTGATTCTGAAGTAGATACTGACTCAGACGTTGAAACCGACTCAGACGCTGAGACTGATTCAGATGTTGACGCTGATTCTGATGTTGACTCTGATTCAGATACAGAAACGGACTCTGACGTCGAAACTGACTCAGAGGCTGACACTGATTCAGAACTTGAAACTGACTCAGATGTTGAAACCGATTCAGAACTTGAAACTGACTCTGACGTTGAAACCGATTCTGACGCGGAGACTGATTCTGATTCGAACACCGATACCGACTCAGACGTTGATACAGATACAAGTTCGGATGTAGAAACTGATACAAGAACACTCTTTGAAGTTGCTTCTGATGCACTAAGTGATTCAAATTGACTTGTCGACATCGATTCTGAATTCGAGACAGATTGACTATATTCTGTTGAGTCCATCGTCACTGCTACCAAGTTACTTGCATCCGAATAGACCGGATGATCACCGTAGAAGATGAGAGCTTTTGCATTCACTCCACCTGACTGCAAGGGCACTGTAGGCACTACTATCACCTGACCAGAAGCATCGGCTACAGCCGTTCCAATTTCCTCATCGTTGTTATACAAAACGACCGTGGCCCCAGGCCTGGCACCTGTAACTGTTACAGGTGTCTGGGTATTCGCTTTCTCCAATAGTCTCGTCGTCACCGTCGGCGTTGGGAGACGCTTGACAGGAACAGTTACATCATTTGAAGTATTATCTTTATAAGTAATGGTTACCACACCTGATGCAGAGACAGAATACTCCTTAAAGTCCTTCGAGCTTACAATTTTGGGATTAGAGGCCTTAAACGCCTCCCAGATCCTATCTTTTTCAACCTCTGCTACATTGCTAGTATCATTGACATAGATCTCTGTCGTCACAGGCCTAATTGGGTTACGGATACCGTCATTTTGAGGTAACACTTTAATTCGGAAAGAGCGATCGATAAACTGATTGTTTGAATTGGTAAATCTAACCGTGATCGTATATGTTTTACCAGGCTCTACGACCTCTTTGTCTCCAACTTTCCCTTCAATCAACATCGGTGCAAACGGAGATTTCAAGGTAGCATTAGGAACCAATACACCTTCAACCCGCTCGCTGTTAGGAGCATAGCCCATATAGGTCAGGATAACCCCACCATTTCGCTCTCTCACAATGTACTGCAGCTTAACAGGATCTGAATTATAGGCCGTAATTACATGATTATTTGCAGGAGCACTCATGAAAAATGGCGCACGAAAACTATTCTCTGCATCTAATGCACGTCCTGTCCGCGGATCTCGTTGGCCCGATGTCGCACGAAGCACCGCATTGACCAAGCGATTGCGTGCACTCTTAGCCTGGCTTTCCACTGCATCGATTTGGATTGCCGGATTGGACAAGCCTGTACGAATAGCCTCTAAAGCCAGATCTCCATTTTCAATAGCAGATTCTGTCCCAGGGATTTCCAGAGCCTGTGCCCGATAGGTATATAAATCCAAGGCCAAGACCTGCAGACGCTTCACCTGCTCCTCCGAGTGAGTTGTCTGAGCCACTGCTTCTTTCTCACTCGTTTCAGAAGTAGCCCTGTGGATAGAATTATCTTCTGAGAGACTATGGCTTGCCGTTTCTGAAGTGGACAGAATCGCTGAAACACTGACAACATGAGATTCACTCAAAGATACCGATTGAGACAGAGAGTCGCTTTCACTAGCTGACTCTGAAAATGAGATAGATTCACTCATGGATTGACTAGCTGACGCAGAATCTGCGATAGACGTCGTCCCCAAGACAAAACTATCTTGCCCAGCCACTCCTGTCGCTGGACTGATCTCAGATTCCAGAGCCACATTCATCTCATTTTCCTCAGCAAAAACTGGATCAGCAATTGTAGTTGCCCCAGCAAGAGCCCCCAACACAAGAATCCCTTTAGAAATCGGAGCTGGAACTGGATCAGCAGATGTTTCGAAAGGTCTCACGATTTCATCAGTCGCATCAGTACGAGAGACACGAAAAAGCCCTAGCTGCGAGATGGACGCCCGCACCCAAGTTTTTCCCGATTTGATCAATTTAAAACGTGTGATCCGCTCCGTTTCGCGAAACTCCCCTTTCGAACGTTTAAAAAACATGCCTGCTCCTTAAATTTTAGATATCGAGTTATTATACACTAATTTTCCCCAAAAGTAACTAATTAAGACTAGTTTTTAACACAAATAACAGCATACAAAAAGAGAACCCGGAGGTTCTCTTTTTGGATCCTTTTTCATTTCCCACATACCTGAAATGACCGAATCAAATTAGGATAGAAGATTATTTTTCATCTTCCTTTTTGCGACGTCCAAGTGCTGCAACCCCTGCAACCCCTGCAACTGCTCCAAGAAGAGCTGAAGCTACAGATCCTGTTTCACCAGTATTTGGAAGTTGTTCAAGAGCTGGAGCTGGTTGAGCTGGTTGCTCAGGAACTGGGTTCACTGGTGTATTAGGTGTTGGATCTACCGGTGTGTTTGGTGTTGGATCCATTGGTTTATTAGGTGTTGGATCTACCGGTGTATTTGGTGTTGGAGTTGGTGGCACTGGAGTGTTTGGTGTCTTCACAAGTTTGTAAACGTAAGTAACATTCTTATCACCTTCGATGACTTTACCAGTTGTTGGGTCAGTTGTCGTCAAGTGACCTTGTCCATCAACTTTACCTACTGGGTAGTTACCTTGTGGTACCAATTCATAGACTTTACCATCTGGAGTTACGATCGTCTTAGGACGGTTATCCACAACTGTATCGTAGTCTTTACCTACTGGTTGATCTTTCTCATCAACCACTGATGTCTTGATGGTCTTACCATTTTCATCCACATAATGAACGTATACATTACCCTTAGGTTGAGTTGGCTCTTCTTTAAGTTTGTAGATGTAAGTTACGTCTTTACGTCCTTCGATAACTTTACCTGTTGTAGCGTCTGATGACTCAAGGTGACCTTGTCCATCAACTTTACCTACAGTGTAGTTACCTGCTGGTACCAATTCATATGTCTTACCATTGTATTGGATTTCATTTGGACGGTTGTCTACTACTGTATCGTAGTCTTTATCAACTGGTTGATCTTTTTCATCCACTACTGAAGTCTTAATTGTGTTACCTTCAGTGTCTTTATAGTGAACGTAAACGTCACCCTTCACTTCTTTGTAAACGTAAGTGATGATTGAACGTGGTTTATCAACTTTACCTTTAATTGGATCAGATGATTCCAAGTGTCCATCGCCATCAACTTTACCTACTGGGTAGTCACCTTTCGGTACGATCTTGTATGTCTTACCGTCTGGAGTCTTGATAGTATTAGGTTTTTCGCCTTCCTCAGTTGTGTTATATGGTGTGTCATATGGTGAGTTTGGTGTGTCTTGACGAGGTTTCTTGATTTCTTTACCTTTTTCGTCTACGTAAGTGATGATAACATCACCTTCTTTAGGTTTCGTTGGATCTTCCTTAAGTTTGTAGACGTAAGTGACATTCTTATCACCTTCGATCACTTTACCAGTTGTAGCGTCATCTCCTGTCCAGTGACCTTGTTCATCGACTTGACCTACTTTGTAGTTACCTGCTGGTACCAATTCGTATGTCTTACCTTGGAACTCGATTTCTTGTGGACGGTTAT
>NZ_JAJNSA010000014.1:0-38790 GCF_027497875.1 Streptococcus sp. SM3
TGCTGCCCCCTGTAAAATCCAAAATGGGATAGTAAAGACAACAAAGGCAAGCGAATAAGGATTCAAATGAATGGACTCAAAACGATATTGCCCAAAAGCTACTAAACCTAACAAGGTCAGAAGAAAAAGTACCAGACCCAGACCAAATCCTTTCAGAAGATTGACGAGAAAATTCTCTCTATAAAATCCTAAAGTTCGAATAGGCCTTTTCTCAACTTTTCTAGTCCATCTGAATACAGTGTTGAGAACAAAACCAAAGGACAGCAATTCTAAAATTAAACGAAAGTCACTTGTTTTATCCGTCAAGCTCGCCAGCAAGTTTTGGAAGTAGCTTGCAAGATTTTGACCAGCCTCTCCAAAATTTCTAGCAAGGCCGACGAGAGCTAACAAGCTAATACCATACAAAGTATAAGCTACAAACTCTCCTACAAAGACAAAACCAAAGGCTAACAAGAGGCTTGTGTAAATATATAAACTCATTTTTGAATCTTGGAAGTCTTTAAATATTCTTTTGTCCTTCATATCCCTGTCCTCTTTTCTTCTATTATATACTATTATTATAGCGTTTTATGGTAGCAATTCAAGAAAGAAAACAAGGTATGCATGTTATATTTTCTTACATAAAAACCTCATGATTTGCAATTTTTACTTTTTTCTGATATAATGGGAAAATATTCGGAAAAGGAGACTAAAAATGAAGAAAAAATTTCTAGCATTTTTGCTAATTTTATTCCCAATTTTCTCATTAGGTATTGCGAAAGCTGAGACGATTAAGATTGTGTCTGATACCGCCTATGCACCTTTTGAGTTTAAAGATTCAGATCAAACTTATAAAGGAATTGATGTTGACATTATCAACAAAGTCGCTGAGATTAAAGGATGGAACATTCAGATGTCCTATCCTGGATTTGACGCAGCGGTAAATGCGGTTCAAGCTGGTCAAGCTGACGCTATCATGGCTGGAATGACCAAAACTGCAGAACGTGAAAAAGTTTTCACCATGTCTGATACTTACTATGATACAAAAGTTGTCATTGCAACTACAAAGTCACACAAGATTAGTCAGTATGACCAATTAAAGGGTAAAACTGTTGGTGTTAAAAACGGAACTGCTGCTCAACGTTTCCTTGAAAGTATCAAAGATAAATACGGCTTTAGTATTAAAACATTTGACACTGGTGATTTGATGAACAACAGCTTGACTGCTGGTGCCATTGATGCCATGATGGATGACAAACCTGTTATCGAGTATGCTATCAACCAAGGTCAAGACCTCCATATTGAAATGGATGGGGAAGCTGTAGGTAGTTTTGCTTTCGGTGTGAAAAAAGGAAGCAAATATGAGCACCTGGTTACTGAATTTAACCAGGCCTTGGCTGAAATGAAAAAAGATGGTAGCCTTGATAAAATCATCAAGAAATGGACTGCTTCATCTTCTTCATCAGTGCCAACTACAACGACTGCAGCTGGTCTAAAAGCAACTCCTGTTAAAGCTAAATACATCATTGCCAGTGATTCTTCTTTTGCACCTTTTGTGTTCCAAAACTCAAGCAACCAATTTACTGGTATTGATATGGACTTGATTAAGGCAATCGCTAAAGACCAAGGTTTTGAAATTGAAATTACCAACCCAGGTTTCGATGCAGCGATTAGCGCTGTACAAGCTGGTCAAGCAGACGGTATCATTGCTGGTATGTCTGTCACAGATGCTCGTAAGGCAACTTTTGACTTCTCAGAATCCTACTATACTGCTAATACCATTCTTGGTGTCAAAGAATCAAGCACTATTGCTTCTTATGAAGATTTAAAAGGAAAGACAGTCGGTGTTAAAAACGGAACTGCTTCTCAAACCTTCCTAACAGAAAATCAAAGCAAATACGGTTACAAAATCAAAACCTTTGCTGACGGTTCTTCAATGTATGACAGTTTAAACACTGGTGCCATTGATGCCGTTATGGATGATGAGCCTGTCCTCAAATATTCTATCAGTCAAGGACAAAAATTGAAAACACCAATCGCTGGAACTCCAATCGGTGAAACAGCCTTTGCTGTTAAAAAAGGAGCAAATCCAGAATTGATTGAAATGTTCAATAACGGACTTGCAAACCTTAAAGCAAACGGAGAATTCCAAAAGATTCTTGATAAATACCTAGCTAGCGAATCTTCATCTTCATCAACAAGTACTGTTGATGAAACAACTATCTGGGGCTTGCTCCAAAACAACTACAAACAACTCCTTAGCGGGCTTGGTATCACTCTTGCTCTAGCTCTTATCTCATTTGCTATTGCCATTGTTATCGGGATTATCTTCGGTATGTTTAGTGTTAGCCCCTACAAATCTCTTCGTGTAATCTCTGAGATTTTCGTTGACGTTATCCGTGGTATTCCTTTGATGATTCTTGCAGCCTTCATCTTCTGGGGTATTCCAAACTTCATCGAGTCTATCACAGGCCAACAAAGTCCAATTAACGACTTTGTAGCTGGGACTATTGCCCTCTCACTCAATGCGGCTGCTTATATCGCTGAGATCGTTCGTGGTGGTATTCAGGCCGTTCCGGTTGGCCAAATGGAAGCCAGCCGAAGCTTGGGTATCTCTTATGGAAAAACCATGCGTAAGATTATCTTGCCACAAGCGACTAAATTGATGTTGCCAAACTTTGTTAACCAATTCGTTATCGCTCTTAAAGATACAACCATCGTATCTGCTATCGGTTTGGTTGAACTCTTCCAAACTGGTAAGATTATCATCGCCCGTAACTACCAAAGTTTCAAGATGTATGCAATCCTTGCTATCTTCTATCTTGTAATTATCACACTTTTGACTAGACTAGCGAAACGCTTAGAAAAGAGGATTCGTTAATGGCAAAATTAAAAATTGATGTAAATGATTTACACAAGCACTATGGAAAAAATGAGGTTCTAAAAGGAATCACAACTAAATTCTATGAAGGAGATGTTGTTTGTATCATCGGTCCTTCAGGATCTGGTAAGTCGACCTTCCTTCGTAGCCTCAATCTTCTAGAAGAAGTTACGAGCGGTCACATCACTGTGAACGGCTATGACTTAACTGAAAAAACAACCAACGTTGACCACGTTCGTGAAAATATCGGAATGGTGTTCCAACACTTTAACCTCTTCCCTCATATGTCTGTATTGGACAACATTACTTTTGCTCCTATCGAGCACAAGTTGATGACTAAGGAAGAAGCTGAGAAATTGGGAATGGAGTTGCTTGAAAAGGTTGGGCTAGCAGATAAAGCTAATGCTAGCCCAGATAGCCTATCAGGTGGTCAAAAACAACGTGTGGCCATCGCTCGTGGACTTGCAATGAATCCTGATATCATGCTCTTTGATGAACCAACTTCTGCCCTTGACCCTGAGATGGTCGGAGACGTACTAAACGTTATGAAGGAATTGGCTGAGCAAGGCATGACCATGATTATCGTAACTCATGAGATGGGATTTGCCCGTCAAGTTGCCAACCGCGTTATCTTTACTGCAGATGGTGAATTCCTAGAAGACGGAACACCTGATCAAATCTTTGATAACCCTCAACACCCACGTCTGAAAGAGTTCTTGGACAAGGTCTTAAACGTCTAAACTCAAACTGTAAGGATTTCCTTGCAGTTTTTTTCTATCTCGTATTGGATTTTTTGATTTTTCGGAAAATTATGTTAGAATTAAGTTTATGAAATGAGATTTTCTCATACCTAGCAAGACTAGGAATAAAAATAGAAATTAGGTAGCTAGATGTCATCTAAGGTTATTGTTACAATTTTCGGTGCGAGTGGAGACCTGGCTAAACGCAAGCTCTACCCTTCCCTTTTTAGACTATATAAATCCGGCAATCTTTCCGAGCACTTTGCTGTCATTGGAACTGCCCGTCGTCCTTGGAGCAAGGAATATTTTGAATCTGTTGTAGTCGAATCGATCCTTGATTTGGCAGATAGTACCGAACAGGCTCAAGAGTTCGCTAGCCACTTCTACTATCAAAGTCATGATGTCAATGATACAGAACACTACATTGCTTTGCGTCAATTGCAAGCTGAACTAAATGACAAGTACCAAGCTGAACACAACAAGCTCTTCTTCTTGTCTATGGCACCTCAGTTCTTTGGAACTATCGCAAAACACCTTAAGTCTGAAAACATTGTAGATGGTAAAGGTTTTGAACGCTTAATCGTTGAAAAACCATTTGGTACAGATTACGCAACTGCAAGCAAGTTGAATGACGAGCTCCTAGCAACATTTGACGAAGAACAAATTTTCCGTATTGACCATTATCTTGGTAAGGAAATGATCCAAAGTATCTTTGCAGTTCGCTTTGCAAACTTGATTTTTGAAAATGTTTGGAACAAGGACTTTATCGACAATGTTCAAATTACCTTTGCAGAGCGCTTGGGTGTAGAAGAACGTGGTGGCTACTATGACCAATCTGGTGCCCTCCGTGACATGGTACAGAACCACACTCTACAACTCCTTTCCCTCCTTGCTATGGACAAGCCAGCAAGCTTCACAAAGGACGAGATTCGTGCTGAAAAGATTAAGGTCTTTAAAAACCTCTATCATCCAACTGATGAAGAACTTAAAGAACACTTTATCCGTGGGCAATACCGCTCTGGTAAGATTGATGGCATGAAATACATCTCTTATCGTAGCGAGCCAAATGTGAATCCAGAATCTACAACTGAAACCTTTGCATCTGGTGCTTTCTTTGTAGACAGCGATCGCTTCCGTGGTGTTCCTTTCTTCTTCCGTACTGGTAAACGTCTGACTGAAAAAGGAACTCATGTCAACATCGTCTTTAAACAAATGGATTCTATCTTTGGAGAACCACTTGCTCCAAATATTTTGACCATCTATATCCAACCAACAGAAGGCTTCTCTCTTAGCCTAAATGGAAAGCAAGTAGGAGAAGAATTTAACTTGGCTCCTAACTCACTGGATTACCGTACAGATGCGACTGCAACTGGTGCTTCTCCAGAACCATACGAAAAATTAATTTATGATGTCCTAAATAACAACTCAACTAACTTTAGCCACTGGGATGAAGTTGGTGCGTCATGGAAATTGATTGACCGTATCGAAGAGCTCTGGGCTGAAAATGGTGCCCCACTTCATGACTATAAAGCTGGAAGCATGGGACCTCAAGCAAGCTTTGACTTACTTGAAAAATTCGGTGCCAAATGGACTTGGCAACCAGACATCGCCTATCGTCAAGATGGTCGTTTAGAATAAAAAAATCCTGCAAGTTTGTACCTTGCAGGATTTTTGCTTCTGATTAGATTAAGCCTTCCAAGAGACCCTTCATAAAGTTTTCTGAGTTAAACTCTCCAATATCATCGATTTTTTCACCAAAACCAATCAATTTTACAGGAATATTTAGTTCTTCACGGATGGCTAGAACAACACCACCTCGAGCAGTTCCATCAATCTTAGTCAAGACAATTCCTGTCAAAGGTGTGATTTTTGAAAATTCTTTGGCCTGTACCAGGGCATTTTGACCTGTTGATGCATCAAGAGCTAAGAAGGTTTCATGCGGCGCTTCTGGCACAACACGTTTGATGATACGACCAATCTTTTCCAACTCAGCCATGAGGTTATCCTTATTTTGCAAACGACCAGCAGTGTCAATCATAAGAATATCGATACCTTCAGCTACAGCACGTTCCATACCATCAAAGACCACACTGGCTGGGTCAGCTTTTTCAGGTCCAGTCACAACTGGAACGTCCACACGACGGCCCCATTCAGCTAGCTGGGCTACCGCTCCTGCACGGAAGGTATCTGCCGCAACCAGCATGACCTTCTTACCAGCTTGTTTGTAGCGGTGAGCTAGTTTCCCGATAGAAGTTGTTTTCCCAACACCATTAACACCGACGAAGAGCATGACAGTCAATCCATTTTGGAAGTGGATTCTTTCATCGTAGTTGCCATCCTTTTCATAAAGCTCAACCAATTTCTCAATGATGACACGGCGTAGTGCGTCGGGTTTCTTGGCGTTTTCAAGCTTGGCTTCGTAACGTAGCTCCTCTGTTAAGTTAGAAGCGACTTGGACACCAACGTCACTCATAATCAGTAATTCTTCCAGTTCCTCGAAAAATTCTTCGTCAACAGAGCGGAAATTGGCAAAGAAGGCATTCAAGCGAGCACCGAAGCCTGTGCGAGTTTTCTTAAGACTGCGGTCATATTTTTCCTGAACAGTTTCTTCTACCTGAGGCGTTTCTGCTTCAAGCACTTTAGAACTATTTTCTTCGACAGTTCCTTCATACTCAAAATTCTCTTCCTCTGTGACTTCTTCTGAGTTTGGAAATTCTTCTATTTCTTCTTTAGAAACTTCTACAGTTGACTCTGAATCCTGACTCTCTTCAACTGTCTCTTGATTTTCCTCTTCTTCAAGCACAGCTTCTTCAGCAACTTCCGCTTCTTCTTGAGGAAGTTCCTCAGCTTCTGTAAGGGCAGGCTCAACATCTTCAGACAAATCAAGATTTTCCAGAGCTTCTTTTACAACTTCTTCGATTTTAGGTTCTTCTTTTTTTCCGAATAGACGGTCAAATAATCCCATATCTTAGTTCTCCTTTAGCACATATTCTTCGATAGCCCAGGCGACAGCTTCCTCATCATTGGTCATTGGAGTTACCACATTTGCGACTGCCTTGACTTCAGGAACAGCGTTTTGCATGGCAACACCGAGCCCTGCCCACTCAATCATAGAAAGGTCATTAGCCTCATCACCACATGCCATAACTTGGCTTTGGTCGATTCCAAGATGGCTGATTAGTTTTGCCAAACCTGTTGCTTTATGAACATTCTTTGGTGACCACTCTAGCAACATTTCACGTGATTTAAAGATCTCATATTGGTCAAACAATTCTGGAGAAATCTTCTGAATGGCTGCATCCAAGGGTTCTTGAGCAAAGGCAGTCACGCACTTATTGTAAGTCATTTGACTAGACAAGTCTGCAAAGTCCACTGGAACAAAAGTCAAAGCTGGATTGAATTTGGCATAAAGACTTTCTTGGTCGGAGTGAATTTGATAAACAGTTCCTTCTGAGATAGCATCAAGAGGCAGTGATAATTTCTCTGTTTCCTCATACAAGCATGCCACATCATCATAGGAAAAGACTGCCTTGTCAAGGATTTCACCTGTATTTTTCTGAACCAAACCACCATTAAAAGTAATGGTATACTCATCTTCCTGACCGTCAGTCCCTAGCTCATGGAGAAAGAAGTCCATGGCTTTTAAGGGACGACCAGTTGTCAATACAACCTTGATACCACGATCACGCGCAGCTTTCAAAGTTGCCTTGGTGCGATCCGTCAACCTTTTATCAGTAGTCAGCAAGGTCCCGTCCAAGTCCAATGCAATCAATTTTATATCTGCCATTATAAGCCCTCCATATAAGCTATAACCGACTGGTCCTTATGATGACCAATCACAGTCTCTGCTAATTCTAAAATTTCAGGTCGTGCATTTTCAGGAGCTACAGGATGTCCCACAACCTGCATCATATGCAAGTCATTTAGATTGTCTCCAAAAGCCATAACCTGATCCATTGTGATGCCAAGTTTTTTAGCCAATTCAACAATGGCCACACCCTTATCGACATAGTCCAGAACAATATCAATGGATTCAAAACCAGTTGTCATGGCCTTAACACCAGGGACATTTTCATTAACCCAAGCCTCCCCAACTTCAAGCGTTTCTTCTGTGAAGTTGGTCGTAAATTTGAAAATGTCATCTGTAATATCTTCTAGACTCGCTACTTTTTGGATATTTTCATTATAGTGCTGACTCACTTTTAAATAGGTCTCATCAACCGTATCTAGAACATAAGCTCCCTTTTTTCCCGTCAAGAGCAGTTTATTGATATCTACATAAGGTGACGTTTTCAACTTTTCAAAAGTCGCCAGATAAAACTCACGAGACATGGTCGCTTCATACAAATCCTGACCTTGATATTCGACCAAACTGCCATTTTCAGCGATGAAAATAATGTCCTCACGAACATCTGCAAATAATTTTTCTAGAGATAGAAATCCTCGACCCGAAGCTACCGCAAAGTAAATCCCTTTTTCCTTGTAGGAAGCCAAAAGAGACTTGAGGCGGTCCATATTGAAACGCCCATTCCCATCTAGGAAGGTTCCGTCCATATCTGTTGCTACTAGTTTAATCATAAAATCTTTCTTACTCCGATTAGTAAATCTACCTCCTATTATACCATAGATAACTAGAAAAAGGACTAGTCTATCAGCTTTACTTCTCTTTTATAATCTATACTAGCTAATGATGTTTCTAACTTTTAAAAAACTCGTAAAATTAAAATCGTGCAACTTTTTTCAGATACTTTTAAAAGATTGATTTCCCTATATTTTTCCTTTATACTGGATAAAAAGGAGAATAGTATGTCAGAAACAAATCACGAAATCGATTCAAATTTTGCAGGTCGTTTAAATATCCTGCGTGCGGGTGTTCTTGGTGCCAACGATGGAATTATTTCCATTGCTGGTGTGGTTATTGGGGTTGCCAGTGCTACCAGCAATATCTGGATTATCTTTTTATCAGGTTTTGCGGCTATCTTAGCTGGTGCCTTTTCAATGGCTGGTGGAGAATATGTGTCCGTTTCAACTCAAAAAGATACCGAGGAAGCGGCCGTTGCGCGTGAGCAAGTCTTGCTAGACCAAGATATGGAACTAGCCAAAAAGTCCCTCTATGCTGCCTATATTCAAAATGGTGAGTGTGAAACATCAGCCCAACTTCTCACCAACAAAGCCTTTTTAAATAATCCGCTCAAGGCTCTGGTAGAGGAAAAATATGGGATTGAGTATGAAGAGTTTACCAATCCTTGGCATGCTGCTATCTCTAGCTTTATTTCTTTTTTCCTTGGTAGCTTACCACCCATGCTTTCAATTACCATTTTCCCAAGTGACTACCGCATCCCTGCTACTGTCCTGATTGTAGGTCTTTCTCTCTTGGTGACTGGCTATACTAGTGCCAAACTTGGAAAAGCACCAACCAAAACGGCTATGATTCGGAACCTAGCTATTGGCCTCTTGACCATGGGAGTTACCTTTCTGCTAGGACAACTTTTCAGCATTTAATACTCTTCGAAAATCTCTTCAAACCACGTCAGCTTCGCCTTGCCGTAGGTATGGTTACTGACTTCGTCAGTTCTATCCACAACCTCAAAACAGTGTTTTGAGCTGACTTCGTCAGTTCTATCTGCAATCTCAAAGCAGTGCTTTGAGCAACCTGCGGCTAGCTTCCTAGTTTGCTCTTTGATTTTCATTGAGTATAAAATACAAGAAATACCTCGATTTTGAAGTCGAGGTATCTTTTTTTACATTTGCACAATCTTGCGATAGCTTCTTGAAGTAACCATGAAAATCAATACATAGGCGATGAGGAAGATAGCGCAGATAGACAAGGTCACAATCAACATCATATTCGTATCTATTACACCAATCACTTTTAAAATCAGACTAAGCATATGGTAGGCAAAGGCTAGATGTATGAAGGCAAAGAGCAAAGGAAGGAAGAAAACAGTTAAAACCTGTTTGTTGATGGTTTGCTTGATTTGCTTTTGATCTAAACCGACTTTCTGCAAGATAATAAAACGCTCACGGTCTTCATATCCTTCAGAAATTTGTTTGTAATAGATGACCAGAACGGTCCCGACCATAAAGATAATGGATAGGAAAATACCGATAAAGAAGACACCACCAAAGAGGGCACTCATCTGAGCACTAGCATCTGCTAGATTGCTACCATACACATAGCTACCTTCAGTGTTTAATTGAGCATTAAACTTTTGTAAGTATTTTTCATATTCTTCAGCGACTTTGAGTTGTTCTTCTTCACTGATATTTACATTTATACCACCGTAAAGCTGATTATAGATAGCCGAATCTGGGAATTGGTCTAAAAATGCTTGCAAATTAGGAACAACAAGGTAATTGTAATCAGTAGTAAAAATATTAAACTGATTTGGGACATGGTTCACAATAAAATCTGTATTAAATTCTTCTTTTACAGAAAATTGATGGTTATTTAGAGTTAGAGCTTTCTGTCCTTTCAGTCCGTCATTTTTGGCAAAAAGACCGACCTCATTCCCTGATAGAGAAAGTTTTTGACCAGTCATATTTTCATAATCTTTTTGGTCAAATACCATGAAAACTGTTTTGGGTTGGACACGGTTTTGTCCTTTTTCAAAAATAGTTAACTTGGTTCCTTCTTGATTTGCAATACCAAAGTTACTGTAACGAAGCACTTCTTTCTCTTTGACACTATAACCTTTGTCACTTGCAAACTGGCTCAAGAGTTTGTCCAAATCTTCTTTTTCAACATTTTGTCCAGTAATGCCAAAATCATGCGGATTCATCACTTTTTTAAAGCTTTCTGAGGCATTGAAAATACTTGTCGCGGCTGACATGGTTACCAAAACCATTGTTGACAAAATAGCGATAGTTGCTAGTCCAACCGCATTTTTCTTCATACGGAAAATCAAGTTGGAAACAGAGATGAGGTTATTAGGTTGGTAATAGTATTTCTTGTTTTTCTTTAAGATTTGAAGGAAAACGGTAATTCCTGCATTAAACAATAGATAAGTACCAAAGATAACCAGCAAAACAGCTAAGAAGAAGGTTGTTAAGGCTGTAAGAGGATCTTTTACTGTAAGGGCAAGATAATAGCCAATCCCTAAACTTATGGAACCAAGAATAGTTTGGAGAGGTAGGAAACGACCTCTTTTCTCTCCGCTTGCTTTCTCACGCGAGAGCTGGAGGGCATTCATACGGGCGATTCGAAGGGCATTCAGGAACATGAGGCCTAGGAAAATCAAACCGAAGACAACAAGTACTGCAATGACAACATTCATTTGGAAGGTAGCGACCAGCTCAACCTTTAATTTCATCAGTTTGAGCAAGAAAGCGAAAATCAACTTGTCAAACAAGGCTCCAATACCGATACCCGCCCCAACAGTTAGAATTCCAAATAGCACCAACTCCTTAAAGGTCATACTGATCAGATGACGCTTCTCCAAACCCAGCATGCCATAAATTCCTAGTTCCTTGGAACGGTTTTTCATTACAAAACTATTGGCATAGAGGACGATAATGGCTGACGCAAGGGTGACGACAAACATACCAAATCCAAGCGTTGCTTGAATGGTTGATCCTCCACGGATTTCCGCAATCTTTGGATTGAAAGTTAGAGAGTAAAAGAGATAGGTGACCGTGACCGCCAAGAGAACAGCCAGCGCAAAAGGATAGTAGAGTTTGCGGTTTTTAATCAAGTTCGATACCGCTAACTTATTGGTTAATCGAAACATACTAATTCACCTCGCTTGCCATGACAGTCAAGGTATCAGAGATTTCTTGGAACATCTGACGTTCTGTCTTCTCTCCACGGTAGATTTGGTTGTAAAGAATGCCGTCTTTGATAAAGAGTACACGTTTAGCTCTGCTAGCTGCTGCTGTGGAGTGGGTTACCATGAGAATGGTTTGACCGCGCTCATTGATTTCATCAAAGACATCAAGTAAGGCTGCAGATGACTTGGAATCAAGGGCTCCTGTTGGCTCATCCGCAAGGAGAATTTCAGGTTCTGTGATGATGGCGCGCGCTACTGCTACACGCTGTTTCTGACCACCTGAAATCTCGTAAGGATACTTCTCTTGCAATTGGTTGATACCCAAATTCTCAGCTGTCACCACCAATTTTTTCATCATCTCCGTAATAGGTCTTCTTGACAAGACAAGAGGAAGCAAGATATTGTCTTTAACAGACAGAGTATCTAACAAGTTAAAGTCTTGAAAGACAAAGCCCAGCTTTTCACGACGGAAGCTAGAGGCTTGTGAATTTTTAATAGTTGCTGTGTCAGTTCCATTCAAGTAAACCTGTCCACGGGTTGGTTTGTCCAGCATAGCTAGGATATTGAGAAGAGTTGATTTACCAGAACCAGACTCACCCATGATGGCAACGTAGTCACCCTTTTCTACGGTAAAGTGAATATCCTTGAGGGCCTCTACTTGGTTGCCCTGAAAACGAGTTTTATAAATTTTTTGAACGTGTTTTACATCTAAAAGTGTCATGAGAATCTCCTTTCTTAATATCCCATCAAATGAAATGTTGCTTGCATCATAGCGCATCCCAGTTGAACACGCTTGATATCTTTATGGCTTGGTTTTCTTGTTTTCTTATGTAAGATTTGTTTCATGATGTTACTCCTTTGTTCTTTATGAGTCTAGTTTACATCAAAAAAAGACCACTTGCCATAACCTAACCTTACAAAAGAGACTTTAATCTTACATTTTTGTAAGATTGGGGGGAAATGTAGGCAAAATTACTTAGAAAATGATTTGATTTCCTATTTTTAAAATTGTAAAATATAAGTGTGAAAAGGCTTACTTTGGAAAGGAGGAAGCGGGAACTATCATTTGAGTAAGCTTAACTAGATAACATACCATTAAATTCAACACTTTCAAATCGAACTACCTATAAGGAAAGAAGGTGCGCCTTAATGAAACACAAAGAACATGTACTCATCGGACTTCTCTATCTCCTCTCTCCATTCATCGGTCAGCTCTTAGTTGAAAAAACATACTTTATCGGTACAGAATTTACAGCTACTGCTTATGCTATTTGCTGGCTATCAGTTGTTATCAGCATCCACCATTTTTCAAAAAATGTATTGTCTCAGCAACAAAAATAGATTAGAAACATGAGTTCAAAAATATGATTTTTATTCTCAGATGTGACTGATTAGGGTAGAAATAAATAAAATTAGTGTTTTGTCAAGCGGACAGTAACAATATTAAGTTGAAAGTATTTTTAAATCACATTTTTGTAAGATTGGAGAATTTTTTGAAAATATCTACTATACGAAGTCCTATCATCACTTGTTTTATTTTTAAAAAAGGAGTAAAATATAAATGTGAAAGGGTTTTCTTTGATGCCTTGTAAAACTTTAGTTTTTTAGTGCTTATTTTAAAAAGTAGTAAGCTATAATTCGCATAACTGCAATGAAGAGGGAGGTTGATCTCCCTCTTGTTTAGAAAGAGGCTCCTATGAAACGTATATTTCTCTTCATCAGCAATCTTCTTCTGACACTCTTTCTGATTGGTGCTTTGTCCTTTTGGAAAGACTCTCTTCCACAAATCCTGTTTCCAGGTGCAGCAGTATTAAGCGGGCAAGCAGATTATTCTGCCGTTAAGGAAAAATTAAATAGTCTTGCTAAAGAACATAACAGTCTTATCGCAAGAACCATTTGGGAAGTAGATAGTGATGGAAAATCGCAAACTTACTACGAAGTTTTTGGAGATGGGAAACTTCCAGACTGGATGCCTCAAGCAAGTCAAGAAAGTATCAATAAAAGTAATCTTCTCAACAATTACAATATTATCAGTGGATCGCTAACAAATCAAGAATTAGCTATTCACCTTAAACAACTTGGACTAGAAAAAGTTAACACATTTGAAAATAATAGAGTCTCCTTCGTATTGACCCTCATTGCCCAACCCAATCAACTTACTAGTCTTTTCATTTTTTTATTGACCTTTTTATCACTTATTGTTATCGGACAGATTCAATCTCTCTCTCAATCAGGAATAAGACTGATTAATGGAGAACGTCTCAGAAATCTCTTCTTTCGTTCTATCATAAGAGACGAACTTGATATCCTTCTTTTCGGCTTGCCTGCTTTCCTAATAGCTAGTATTTTAGTAATTTACCTAGGCTATCCTTATGAAATTCAGACTTTTTTAGTAATACTATTTATTTTTTATAATAGCCTGCTTCTCTTGCTAAGTCTTCTCATCGCTTTTCTTTTTACTATTTCTTTGAAAAGAGTTCATCTTATCTCAATCATTAAAGGAAAATTACCAATTAAGTCAATTTTACGTATTCTTTACTTTGGTCAAGCTCTGTCTATCTTATTAGTTATTGTAGGATTTGGGCGCTTGTCCATTGATCATCATATATTTATGAAAAATGAGTCTGGACAAGCTACTTGGAAACAACACTCCAATATTGTTAATCTTCAAACAGGTCGTTCAAGTCAAAGAAAAAATATAGATGAACTCAAAATGAATGCTAATAAATGGTTTGACTTTATTCAATATTCTTTAGAAAATGGAAATGCCTTTCTAGTCAAACATAATCTCGCTATTCAAGCTATAAAACATTCTCTTTCAACTCATAATGATTCTGAACAAAATCCCTATGACTTGGAAGGGAAAAATATTCTCTATGTAACACCTGACTACTTCAAAAAAGAAGGTATAGAGTTAACATCAGAAACCTTTAAAAAAATCAATAATCTAAAAGATGGACAGGTTCTTGTAATACTACCTCAAGAACAAAAGAAAAATGAGGAACAAATAAAACAAAACATACAAGAAGATTTAACTAATCGATTATACAGTAGTGATACAAAGCATAGTGTCGAAGTTAATATAACTTATACTGATCAAAAAAAAGATGTATTCATTTATAATACTACCCATATTTCTTATGATCAATGGTTGTCAACCCCTATTTTTATCGTAGTTTCTCCTAAGGCACTTGGAAAAGATTCTTCTATATTTTGGTTTACGAATCTAGAATATCTCTATTTTACCGATTTACAGCAAACACAAGAACTTTTGAAGTACTATCAACTTGATCATATGGTGTCTGGGCTATCATCTGCTAGGGAAACTTATCTCCAGTTAAATCAAAAAATTAAAATCGAAATTTATAGTAATTTAGCGAGTGCTATATTTGCTATTTTGACTTCAATTTTGCTGTTTACAAGTTTAAACCTACTCTATTTTGAAGCCTTTCGCAAAATCATATTCTTGAAGAAAATAGCAGGCTATTATTTCTTTGAATTATACAGTAGATATATCACGTCTCAAATAATAGCTCTCTTTGTCGGAAGTAGTCTAGCTTTCATTATTTCTAAGAATATCTGGATTACCCTGATTTTATTTCTCAGTTTTTCAGGTTTAGCTGTTCTTCTATTGAAAATCTGTGATAGAAAGGAAAGTAAAACCTATGCTAGCATCATCAAAGGAGGATAGTATGATTGAATTACAACATATTTGGAAACAATTTGGTTCTCGTATCATCTTTTCAGACTTGAGTCTTAATTTTCAAAGTGGTATGGTGTATGCTTTGATAGGAGATAGTGGTTGTGGAAAAACCACTTTGCTGAATATGCTAGCAAAACTAGAGACTTTTGATAAAGGAGAAATAATTTATAAAGGAAAGTCTTTGACTTCACTAAAAAACAACGAATTCTATCGTAACGAACTAGGTTATCTCTTCCAGAACTTTGGACTATTAGAAAGTCAGACCATTCGAGAAAACCTTGAGCTGGGAATGATTGGTAAAAAAAAGAACAAGAAACAAGAAAAAGAGAGACTTCTTCTTCAAGCACTGCAAGCTGTAAGACTGGATTATCTATGTCTCAACCAAAAAATCTTTGAATTATCTGGTGGTGAAGCTCAACGCGTAGCACTTGCAAAAATTATCCTGAAAAATCCTCCTTTGATTCTAGCTGATGAACCAACCGCCTCACTAGACCCTAAAAATTCCAAGGAAATTATGGAAATTCTCCTTGAACTTCGTAATGCAAATAGAACAATTATCATCGCAACTCACAATCCTAGTATTTGGAAAATGGCTGATCAGGTAATTCGTCTTTCTAAAGACGAAACAGATTATAATTAAATACCAAAATCCCTTGTCGCTAAATAGCAACAAGGGATTTTCAGTCATTTATGTCACTTCTTTTAAATAGTGCAAATAATAAATATTTCCTGTTAAACCTCACCAAAACCAGCCTTCATTATCGTCAATGGCTTGGGCTTCTTTGCGTTTGCGTGGGCCTGTTCCATACATTTCTGCTTCAATTTCTTCCTTGGTAGGCATGATAGAAGCTAGGATGATATAGATAATCACGCCAAGGCCAAAGTTTGCGACTGTAAAAATGGCAAACAGGAAACGAACAAGGGTAACATCAAAGTTCCACTTATCTGACAGACCTGCCAGAACTCCTGAAATCATGCGATTTCGTCTCATTTTATAAAATTTACTGTTCATGATTTTTCCTCTTTCTGCTAGGTTAGACATAGTATATCACGGGTAGGCTCGGCTTTCATCAGTCCTCAGGCTGATTTATTAGTAGCAATTTACCTCGACAAAGTCCACAGCGATAGCGTTTGGTATCAATCCTACGCTTGCGATGATACCTTTGCTGGCAGGATTGACAACGATAAAGTTTGAGTGGTTTAGAGTGGCTATTTGTCAAGGAGGGCACAAAGCGTAATCCATCCACTGCTTTCAACAGTTCCTTAAAATCCCGATCCTTGTGTTGATAGCCCTTCCCTTGAAAATAGAGGTGATAATGACAGAGTTCATGGCGGACAATTTTCCTAAAAACATCCAGACCGAGTTCCTGATAAACCTTGGGATTAAAATCCAAATGCCCATCTTTGGGGAAAAATCGCCCACCTGTCGAACGTAGACGCCTATTCCACTGAACATGATGGATAAAAGGTTTGCCGAAGTCTTCTAGTGAAACCTGCTTAACGTAATCAGTCAGTTTCATTTGGAGCGAGGAGCGACAGATTGACTTTTTCACGTTCAGTATCGATTTTCTTAACCCAAACCGTTACCAAATCTCCGACTGACACTACTTGGCTAGGATGTTTGATAAACTTGCGACTCATATGAGAAATATGAATCAAACCGTCCTCGTGAATGCCAATATCAACGAAGGCACCGAAGTCAACGACATTACGCACCACACCTTCTAGCTTTTGCCCAACCACTAAGTCCTTGATATCTAGGACATCTTGGCGAAGCACAGGTGCGTCAAAGGAATCACGGAAATCTCGTCCTGGTTTGAGAAGGTCTGCAATGATATCTTTAAGGGTTTCAGGACCAAGATCGAGCTCTTGCGCCATTTCCTTGACTGAAAGCGACTTGAGTTTGCTTTGGGCCTCTTCGTTCAGTTCCTTGATGTCCAAGCGTTTGAAGAGTTCCTTGACAGCAGCATAGTTTTCTGGGTGAACTCCTGTATTATCAAGGATATTGCTACTTTCAGGGATACGAAGGAAACCAGCTGCCTGTTCAAAAGCCTTGACACCCAAACGCGGAACCTTCTTAATTTGAGCTCGTGAAGTGATTTTTCCTTCTTCTTCACGATACTTGACGATATTTTCAGAAATGGTTTTATTGAGTCCAGCTACGTGTGAAAGAAGAGCAGGACTAGCTGTATTGACATTGACACCGACTTGGTTCACCACGGTATCCACGACAAAGTCCAGACTCTCAGACAATTTCTTCTGGCTGACATCGTGCTGGTACTGACCGACACCAATTGACTTAGGATCGATTTTGACCAATTCAGCAAGGGGATCTTGCAAACGACGGGCGATAGAAATGGCAGAGCGTTTTTCAACGGTCAAGTCTGGAAACTCCTGACGAGCAAGTTCGCTGGCAGAATAGACAGAAGCACCACTTTCATTGACGATGACATAGCTGACTTCAGGGAACTCTTTCAGAACTTCCGCTACGAAAGCCTCACTTTCACGACTAGCAGTACCATTTCCGATAGCAATAATTTCCACGCTATATTGACCAATCAAGTCTGCCAAATCTTTCTTGGCTTCTTCGATTTGACGAGCTGATGCTGGTTTAACAGGATAAATAACCTGAGTTGTCAGCATTTTCCCAGTTGCATCTACGACAGCTAGCTTGGCACCTGTACGAAAGGCTGGGTCAAACCCAAGAACCACGCGCCCTTTCAATGGAGCAACCAAGAGGAGATTGCGCAGATTGTCAGAAAAGAGTTGTATAGCCCCTTCTTCTGCTTTCTCAGTCAATTCTGTCCTAATGCGGCGCTCGATAGCAGGCAAGACCTTTTTCTTAACAGATTGCTGAACTACTTCATCTATATAGGCATTCTTCACCTTGAAACGAGCAGCAAAGAAAGCTAGAATACGGTCCGTCTCATGTTCAAAACCGACCTTCAAGACACCTAGCTTCTCCCCACGATTGAGGGCCAAGGTACGATAACCCTGCATATTTCCAACCGTCTCTGAAAAATCATAATAAATCTGAAAAACCTGCTTTTCATCAAGAGTTTCATCCTTGACTTGAGAAGTGAGTTTAGAGTGTCTCAGAACTTCCTGATAAGTCACGGAACGCAAGGCCACATCTTCCGATAAGGCTTCAACCAAGATATCAACTGCACCAGCCAAGGCCTCCTTACCAGTCGCAAATCCTTCACAGATGAACTTTTCAGCTTCCTTCTCCAAGCCAGCTACATTCTGCAAAATCAAGCGAGCAAGAGGGAAGAGTCCGGCTTCACGGGCAATAGTTGCCTTGGTCCGACGCTTTTCCTTGTATGGAAGATAGAGTTCTTCTACATCCGCTAGTTTTTCGGCAGCTAAGATTGCCTCTTCTAGCTCCTTGGTCAACTTGCCTTGTTCTTGAATCTTAGCTAAAACAGCTTCCTTACGGTCGTTGAGATTTGTCAGACTTTTATCCAAGTCAATAATGGCCTTAATCGCCACCTCATCCAGACTACCAGTCATATCCTTGCGATAACGCGCGATAAAGGGAATAGTCGCCCCTTCAGCTGTCAAACTTAGAACGGTATCAATTTGCTTTAAAGTCACTCCCAAATCCTGGGAGATTTTTTCATATTTTTTATCCATGAATCTATTATACCATAAGCTAATATTATTCAAATTATCTCTAACAATTTTAAAACATAAGTTGGTGAATAAATTTGCTTCACTTCAATATTCTATTTATTGAGAAGGTTTCAATTTAAAATTCTACTAGATTACAAAAGAATCTATGAGTAATTTCACTGTTTTTATTTTTTACAAAACGCTTTATAAAGCTATTTGTTGAAGTTAACGAATCAATTTTCAGAGAAAATAAAAAACCGCAAGACAGAGTCTGCGGTGGGGATAATCTTTTTTGAAATTTTTAAACAAAAAGGAGCATTTAAGCCCCTCCTTTGAAATAACGGACACTTGGCTGGTCGGTGTACCCAGCATCTCAGATACCTTTTTCAAGGTGCGGCAGGAACCTTTCTGCCCTCAAATGTCTTTCGTTAATGTTATTCTAGCACTATCTACTTTTTTTGTCAAGCTTTCTCAATCTACCAGACTTAATACGACTTTGTAACTTGTAATCTTGTAAACGATACATGGTTGGAACATAAAAGAAATCACCACTTTTATGTAACTTAATCGCAACAAGAACATTATTATCAAATCTTTTTACATATTCAAAACTGGCGTCTTTCTCTCGTGGATTGACCCCAACGAAATCTGGATTACTTAGTATAAGTTCCAGATTTTCGATATGATGAATCACATCATTATAATGCCGTTTCAACATATGACTTCTTAAACCTTCTTTGTTAACTTTGATATCACTAGCTTCAAGAACAATATTAAAAATTTCTTTTACTTCGTCAGTCACCTGACCGATCTTTTTATGTTCCATCATTTCCTCCGTTATTCCTCAATTATTATATCACAATCCTGGTGTATATTAGGATATATCACGTTCTATTATTCGTTAGATACTCAATTTTAACTTTTCCCTTTTCCTTAAAATAATAGTATAATAGAGGTAGAATTTAGAATCGAGGTACATCTATGGCTGTAAAATTTACAAAACGAGACGACTTGGACAAGATGTTTGAGGAGTTTGCTAAACTCCCTGATTTGAAACAAGTCACTTTCCCTGATGACAAAGAGAAAAAAGCCAAAGCAGAAAAGAAAAACTAGATGACTGCTTTCCAACAACTCCCATCTAGTGTGCTTCAGACTGGGGCTATCTTTCTCTCTATAATCATTGAAGCCCTACCCTTCGTTCTGATAGGAAGTATTGTTTCAGGGCTGATTGAGGTTTATATCACACCTGAAAAGGTTTATCATTTTCTCCCTCGAAATCGTTGGGGGAGAATCTTTTTTGGCACCTTCGTCGGGATACTTTTCCCCTCTTGTGAATGTGGAATCGTCCCCATTATCAATCGTTTTCTGGAAAAAAAGGTTCCCAGTTACACAGCCGTTCCCTTTCTTGTGACAGCACCTGTTATCAATCCCATTGTTCTCTTTGCGACCTATTCTGCCTTTGGCAACTCCTTCCATGTCGCTCTGTTACGAGCTCTGGGTTCTATTGTTGTGGCTGTGATACTTGGGATTTTTCTGGGATTTTTCTGGCAAGAACCAATTCAAAAAGAAAATCGTTTTTCCTGTCATGAGCACGATTTTTCTCACTTGACCCCTGCAAAAAAAGTTTTTCAGGTTTTTGTGCAAGCCATTGATGAGTTTTTTGATATGGGACGCTATTTGGTATTTGGCTGTCTTTTTGCCTCTATGATACAGGTCTATGTTCCGACTCGTATTCTTACTTCTATCAGCGCAACCCCTCTTTTTGCCATCCTGCTCTTGATGCTTTTGGCCTTTCTTCTGTCGCTCTGTAGTGAGGCGGATGCCTTTATCGGTGCTTCTCTTCTCTCGAGTTTCGGTTTGGCACCAGTTCTGGCCTTTCTGGTGATTGGCCCAATGCTGGATATCAAAAATATTCTCATGATGAAAAATTACTTGAAAGCACGATTTATCAGTCACTTCATAACGATTGTGACACTCGTTGTCTTAGTATATTCTCTCTTGATTGGAGTCATCCTATGATTCGATTTTTAGTTTTAGCTGGCTATTTTGAATTGACTATTTATCTCCATCTGTCGGGCAAATTAAACCAGTACATCAACATGCACTATTCCTATCTGGCCTATATTTCCATGGTGCTTTCCTTTATCTTGGCTATTGTTCAATTGTATATCTGGATGAAGCAAGTCAAAACCCACAGTCATCTGAACAGCCGATTGGCCAAGGTAACGAGTATTGCTCTTCTGGCCATTCCTATTGTCCTTGGTTTAACTTTCCCAACTGTTAGCTTGGATTCTCAGACCGTTTCTGCCAAAGGCTATCACTTCCCCTTATCAGAAGGCACGGATCAAGCCATTCAGACAAGTGAAGGAACGACAAGCCAATATTTGAAACCAGATACCAGTTCTTATTTTTCAAAATCGGCTTATGAAAAGGAAATGCGAACTGCGGCGGATAAATACTTGTCCCAAGATAGCATTCAGATTACGAATGAAAACTATATGGAAGTCATGGAGGCTATCTACGACTATCCAGATGAGTTTGAGGGTAAGACAGTCCAGTTCACAGGCTTTGTCTATAATGACCCTAGTCATGCCAATAGCCAATTTCTGTTCCGCTTCGGCATTATCCATTGTATCGCAGATTCCGGTGTCTATGGATTGCTGACCAAGGGAAATACCCGTCAGTATGAGAATAACACCTGGATAACAGCCAAAGGAAAACTGGTCAATCACTATCATAAAGAACTCAAACAAAACCTCCCAACCTTGGAAATCGATAGCTTTACCAAAGTCGATAAACCAGAGAATCCCTATGTGTATCGCGTGTTTTAAAAAAGTAGCCTGGAAAGGGCTACTTTTTCTATTTAGAAATAAGAATCTAAAGTATGGATAATTTTATATAAAACTCCGATTTCCTACTCAGCATCCTTCCAATTCCGAGCAATTTCTTCATCTTTCTGGAGTTGGTCTACCAGTTCTTCAACAGAGTCAAATTTGACCATTTCACGGACACGGTCTAGCCAGTAGACAATAACTGTTTCACCGTAAATGTCATCTGAAAAATCAAAAATATTGACTTCAAAACGTGGCTCTTCTCCATCGAAAGTAACATTTTTCCCGACACTCGCCATTCCACGATATCTTTTACGCTGCACTTCAATATCAACTACGTAGACACCATCTGCTGGCATATAAGTTCGATCTCTTAAAACTAAGTTTGCTGTTGGGTAACCAATAGTCCGTCCACGAGCATTTCCGTGAACAACCATTCCACGTGACGGTAGAGGAGTGCCAAGTAAATGACCAGCTTCCCTGACATCTCCATCAAGAATAGCTTGACGAATACGAGTAGAACTAATTTTCCCCTTTTCATCCTCAACGGGAGGAACAATGATAATTTCTCCATCAAAATAGTCCTTCAAATCATCCGCAGTTTTCTTATCAGAACCAAAGGTGTAATCAAATCCTGCTACGATAATCGCTGGTTTTAATGCTCTAACATAGGTATCAAAGAACTCTTGCCCCGTTAAACTAGCAAATTTACTACTAAAGTCAAGTAAGAAAAGAGCCTCTACTCCATGCCATTTCATCTTATGTTCTCGTTCTTCATGGCTGACAATATGAAGCATTAATTCTGGCTTATAAGGCTGTAATGCGAGCTTAGGGGACTCTGTAAAGGTCATCACGACAACTGGAAGATAATCTTTCATCGAAGCCTTACTAGCTACTTCAAAAAGCTTCTGATGTCCCTTATGAATACCGTCAAAATAGCCTAATACAAGAACTGTTTTATCCGGTACTGCGATGTCTTTTTCATTTTTTATAGGTACTGTTGTAATCATGAAACTATTATATCATAGAGAAAGCCTTTTCGCTAAAAGGAAATCCCAAATGTCGTTTTTTGCCCCTGAACTGATCTTAAAAAATCATTCAAGATGTTATTTAAAAAATAGCATCCCCTAAGAGATGCTATCATATGGTAACTAGTCTACTGTTTCTTCCAAATCTTTTAACTTCACCGAAACAATTTTTGAGACACCTGATTCTTGCATGGTCACTCCATAGATGGAATCAGCCGCTGCCATGGTTCCTTTACGGTGGGTTACGACGATAAACTGGCTGTCCTTGTCAAAGCGGTTGAGGTAATCCCCAAAACGTTTGACATTGGCTTCGTCAAGCGCAGCCTCTACCTCATCCAAGATGACAAACGGAATGGTCTTTACACGAATAATAGAGAAAAGCAAAGCAAGAGCTGATAAGGCTTTTTCACCACCACTCATAAGGTTTAGAGACTGGATTTTCTTACCTGGAGGTTGAACAGAAATCTCAACCCCAGCTGTCAGCAAGTCTCCCTCAGTCAAAATGAGGTCCGCCTGACCTCCACCAAACATCTGCTTGAATGTCACTTTAAAGGACTCACGAATAGCTTCAAAGGTTGATTTAAAGCGTTCCTTAACCTCATCATTCATCTCAGTAATAGTCTCAAGGAGCAGGTTTTTCGCCGACAAAATGTCATCTCTCTGGCTATTCAAGAAATCCAGACGGCTGTGAACTTCTTCGTACTGTTCAATAGCATCCAAATTGACAGGACCCAGTGAGCGAATAGCCTTCTCTAAATCCTGCACCTCTTGCTCTGCCAGATTGAGATTTTCCAACTCATGAGACTTTTCTAAAGCTTCAGTATAGCTAATCTGATACTGGTCTGTTAATTGATTTTGTAAATGACGCAAGCGCTCGCTGACCTTTTCTTTCTTTGCTTCAGCACGTGTTTGCTTGCGAATCCACTCCTCATTCTGCTGGCGGGCCTGATCCAAATGACTAGCAATATCATCCAGTTGCCCTTCTATATCATCCAACTCAAACTGCTTACGAATCAAACCTTGTTGGAGGTTTGTTTTATGCATTTTGGCTTCTTCGGTCTGTTGACTGAGCAAATCCGTATCAACTTTCTCAAGATTGTCAACCTTTTCTTGAAGAAGGCGCTGGATTTCCTCTTGTTCGATATCTAAATTGTCCAATTCCTTGCCTAAACGTTCAATATCCGCAACTTCGTAACGTTTTTGCCCTTGCAGTTCTGTCTTAAGCAGGCGAGCTTGCGCTACCTCTTCCTGCAAGTTTTGATAGCGTTCTTGGATGGCGTTTTTATTAGACTTAATCTCTTCAATCTCAGCTTCCAGATTTTGCTTATCACTGGCAATGCTAGCAAGACGCTCTTGGTATTTTTCCTTGTCTGCTTGCCAATCTCCTTCAGAAAGACGATCTAATTCCTCTTCTTGAAGTTTCCAAAGAGTTTCTAACTCTTCAACTTGCTGACTGGTTTGCTGATAAGAGAGGGATAAGCCCTGCTCCTGAATACGAGCCTGCTCTCCTAGAGATTTGATGGCTTCTAATCTTTCTGTCAATCTAGTCATCTCATCTTGCAAGGTCTTCAAAGTCGCCTCTTCTGAACGCAAGCTTGCTTCTTCTTCAGCAATTTCTTTTTGCAATTGCTTCAGCTCTGGCTTGATAAAAATACTGTTATTCTGGCGATTGGCTCCACCTGCGTAAGAACCACCTGTGCGCAACTCTGTTCCATCCAATGTCACCATACGAACCTGATAACGAACCTGGCGAGCTGCTGCACGCGCATGTTCCACACTATCAAAAATAGCTGTCGTTGCTAGCAAGTTTTTGAAAATGGCTTCTAGTCTCTTATCAAACGACACCAACTCATCTGCCATGCCAAGGAAGCCTGGACTTGCTGCGATAGCATCTTGATTCTGACTAGAAATCGTACGAGCCTTGATAGTCGTCAATGGAAGGAAGGTTGCACGACCGGCTCTGTTTCGTTTAAGGAAATCAATCGCCTTGGTTGCCGCGTTTTCATCTTCTACGATGATATGCTGACTACTGGCTCCAAGTGCAATCTCTAGAGCAGTTTGATAATGCACATCAAAGGTCAGGTGCTCACTGACTGCCCCAATTATTCCACCAAGACGGTCTTTTTCTTGGAGGACACTCTTGACACCTGCATAAAAGTTACTATGATTTCTAAGGATATTTTCCAAACTTTGAGCTCTGGCCTGTTTGTTTTTGAGATTATCCAGACGATCAAAGAGTTGACTTTGTTGAGCGTGATAGGAAGTTTTCTGCTCCTCTTGCTCCTTGGCACAGATTTGATAGTCGGCCAATAATTTCTGAACCTGCTCCCTGGCAGTTTCAAGCTCATTCCTTTGCTGACTTGCCTTTTCTTTAGCTGTAGCCAACTGTTCTTTCAGCTTTTCTAATTGATCTGCTTGTTTTTGAGAAAGCTGACGACTATTTTCCAACTCATTCTCGATGCGAGTCAGTTGGTTTGAGACATCAGCTTCTTCTTGTAGAAGAGCTACAAAGCGTTCACGTAAGAGCTCAATCATCTGATCAGGATCATCTGAAAAAGCTAGCAATTCAGCTTCTAAACGATTGAGTTTTTGATTATTTTGGACTAGATTTTCCTCTAACAGAGTTAATGAGCTTTCTTTATCAGATTTTTCTTGGCTGAGTAAATTTCTCTTATCCTCCAAAGCAGCCAAACGAGCTTGTGCTTCCTGTTGATTGAGGGCTACTTGCTCAGATTCCAGTTTCGATAAGGCTAATTTTCTCTCTAAATCACTAATCAGACTGGTCAAATCCATCAAACTGCCTTGGTCTTTGGCCATTTCAGCCTGTAAATCTTGGCGTTGCTTCTTGAGATTCTGATTTTCTTCTTCTAATTTTTCACGCTTTTGGTAATAACTAGTCAAGAGTTCCTGAACCTGAGCCAACTCTTCTTCTGTCGACTCTAGTTCAGCTTTATTATCCTTGATTTGAGCAACAAGGACATCCAAGTAAATAGCCTTGCGTTGACCTTCCAAATCTAAAAACTTACGGGCATTTTCAGCTTGCTTCTCAAGAGGCTTGATTTGATTATCCAACTCATAGATAATATCCTCTAAGCGGTCTAGATTATCCTGAGTTTGTTGTAGTTTACTCTCAGTTTCTTTTCTGCGAGTCTTGTATTTTAAAACTCCAGCAGCTTCTTCAAAAATAGCTCGGCGTTCCTCAGGCTTTGAGTTGAAAATCTCCTCAACCTTCCCTTGGGAAATGATAGAGAAGGAATCTCGTCCCAATCCAGTATCTAAGAAAAGATCATGAATATCACGCAGACGAACTTTCTTGCCGTCAATTTTGTATTCACTATCCCCACTACGATAGATATGGCGTTCTACTCTGATTTCTTGGCCTGCGTCCTTGATAAATCCGTCATTATTATCCAGAGTCACAACTACAGAAGCATAATTGAGCGGTTTGCGACTTTCAGTTCCAGCAAAAATGACATCCGGCATCTTGCCCCCACGGAGACTCTTGACACTTGACTCCCCCAAAGCCCAGCGCAGACTTTCTGTAATATTCGACTTTCCAGATCCATTGGGACCAACAACTGCCGTCACACCTTGGTCAAAGACAACCTTGGTCTTATCTGCAAAAGACTTGAATCCCTGAATTTCGATTTCCTTTAAATACATGAATCCAGCCCTTTCTCAACGGCATTTTTGGCAGCTTCCTGCTCTGCTAATTTTTTCGAACGACCTTGGCCTTGACCAATGCTTTTGCCTTCAACAAGAACTTCTACATCAAAAACCTTATCATGGGCAGGACCCGTTTCAGAAATCACCTGATAACGAATAGCCACATCGCCATTGACCTGAAGTAACTCTTGGAGATGGGTTTTGTAGTCTGTAATCATTTCAAACTCGCCTGCTTCAACCTTAGGAATCATGACTTGATAGATAAATTCTTTGACCTTGGCCACATCCTTGTCCAAAAGGAGGGCACCAAGAAAGGCTTCAAAGGCATCACCAAGAATGGTATCACGATTGCGACCACCAGATTTTTCTTCCCCCTTACCTAGCTTGATAAACTGATCAAACTGGCAATCACGTGCAAAACCAGCCAAACTCTCCTCGCGGACAATCATGGCACGGAGTTTGGACAAGTCACCCTCAGGCTTTTTAGGATATTTTTTATACAGATATTCTGAAATCAATAACTGTAGAACAGCGTCTCCTAAAAATTCCAAGCGTTCATTGTGTGAAATTTTTAAGAGGCGGTGCTCATTGGCATAACTCGTATGAGTAAAGGCAGTCTCCAGTAAATTTTTGTCTGCAAATTCGATTGCAAAATGGTTCTTTAGTACAGTTTGTAATTCTTTCATACCAACCTCTTTCTAACTGATAACAGTCCTTTTTATTATATCAAAAAAAGCCCCCTGAGTCACTTTAAAACGGGACTGGAGCGGATTTGGGAATTCTTTAGACAGAGATAGAAGCAAATTTGGGTCAGAATAAAGAAAAAAGCCCTATTAAAGGCTTTTTAGGATGTTTACATCCACCCTGAGGGAATCGAACCCCCATCTCAAGAACCGGAATCTTACGTGATATCCATTACACTAAGGGTGGAAACTTGTTTTATTATAACAGAAATTTGCTCTAATAACAAGTTTTTTTCTGGCCAAATAGCCCGTCTTAGTGGGAAGCATCCCCATTCCAGATCGAGTTTTTCACGATAACATAATCAACGTGTTTAAGGTCAGCAACCTGACGTCCACCTGCATAAGAAATAGCACTTTGAAGGTCTTGTTCCATCTCAGTTAAAGTGTCTTGCAGATGACCTTTAGCAGGAAGCAAGATACGTTTGCCTTCCACATTTTTGTAAGCACCTTTTTGATATTGTGAGGCTGAACCGTAATATTCTTTGAACTGTTCACCATCAACTTCAATCGTTTTCCCTGGACTTTCGATGTGTCCTGCAAATAGGGAACCAATCATGACCATGCTAGCACCGAAACGGATAGACTTGGCAATATCACCGTGAGTGCGAATCCCTCCATCAGCGAAAATCGGTTTACGTGCAGCCTTAGCACACCAACGTAGAGCAGCCAACTGCCAACCACCTGTACCAAAACCAGTCTTGACCTTGGTGATACAAACCTTACCAGGACCAATTCCGACCTTAGTAGCATCCGCACCAGCATTTTCCAATTCACGCACGGCTTCTGGTGTTCCCACATTTCCAGCAATAACAAAAGTATCTGGCAATTCTTTCTTGATGTGTTGAATCATAGAAATAACACTATCCGCATGACCATGGGCAATATCAATCGTGATGAACTCAGGAGCATCATCCTTGAGCTGGCTAACGAAATCATACTCATAGTCCTTAACACCGACAGAGATAGAAGCAATGAGCCCTTGATCGTGCATTCGTTTAATAAAAGGAATGCGTCCTGCTTCATCAAAACGGTGCATAATGTAGAAGTAGCCCCCTTTAGCCAGTTGCTCTGCTACATTTTCATCCAAAATCGTCTGCATATTAGCTGGCACAACAGGTAGTTTAAAGGTGTGATTTCCTAGCGTGACACTTGTATCTGCTTCTGCACGGCTTTTAATGACACATTTATTTGGAATCAATTGAATATCTTCGTAATCAAAAATTGGAAATTCATTTAACATATCGATGTCTCGTTTCTTTTGTAATGACCTACCTATGCTCTCGCATCACTACGCCTTTTCCGACGTTTCCTTAATTTATTATAAACTAAAGTACAGTTTCTGTCAAATAATTTCATAATTTAAATTATATCGTTCGTGTTTTACTTATATCAAAGACAAAAAAGTGGAGAGATTATTTTCTCCCCAGTTCTTTAGTAATATTCCTTTTAAAAATTTCTTCTGAGTTTTCCATCATTTCACAAAATTCACTATAAGATGAAGACTTCTGAGGAATTTGGATAGACCATTTCTTCAACAAAGCTCCGTACCCTGCTAGCTTTCCTATCTCATTATCAACCGCCTTTTTCTCACTCGGGAAAATAAGACCAGCCTTCTCAGCTTTTAAAATATAAGAATAGGAAATCAGTTGGAACAAGTCCTCACGGTTTATTCCTTTTTCAGTATCTTCAAGCTTTTTATATTTAGCGTCTAACACAATTTTTAAATCTCTATTATAGAAATCTGGATAAACTTTTCGTTCTCGACTAGAAAATACTGAAATTCCGTCCGTCTTATCTTTATTTCGTGGATGGATGAAATCTTTTGGCAACAAAGTATAAACATACTCTTCCCAAAGCCAGGCAACATCAAAAAGAATACCATGAATTTTTTGATCTTGATACCCTAAACCGTGCTTTTCTTGGTTTAGAATCATCAGACAAAGTTCTTGTAACTTTCTGTACTCGTGAAAGTATGCATGACGTATAGGTTTAGATTGATTTCCCCGAATAATCTTAACACGATCAGCTAGTTTATAAGAAGGAGTTACCCGCACGATTTCAGCTACGTTTTCACGACTAGTTGAGAGATTATCTAGTACCCCTTGACCAATTCTTTTCTGGTTCTTAATGTATTCAATAGTATGACGGACCAACTGTATGAGGGGATTATCATAGGTGAACTCTCTCGTTGTGTAGGCAATATTTCCCGTGAAAGGAAGATTTTTCTTGAGATGATTTCTTACATCAATCACTCCCTTAACATGACTGTCATTATGAGAAAATCTCTGGTATTCCTTATAAAGACCTTTTCGAATTGCAGCTTGTAGATAATTGGGAAAGAGATACATCAAAAGTTGATAAAGCCTCTCTTCACGAGACAATGCAACATCTAAACTAGTGAGATTGATATGAAGAACCTTGTGTAAGAGATAATGCAAAAAATGGTCATTACTCTCATCAGAAAAGCGAGAGGAAATCGTTAATCTTTCTTGACCACACCCCAGAAAACCAATCACATTTCCAGTCTTGATTTTCTGATTAACTGTTTCAAAGATTTTTTGGTCCTTCTCTAAGTCAGGAGAATTCTTCAAATCATTTGGAAAAATGAAAATATTATCCTCTTTAGAAAGGTTATCCAGTGTTCTATCAAGAAGTGCTTGACTTAGTTTGGGAAATTCTGCGACAAAGTCTTCCTTAGCAATTCTATGCTGATTATCAGTTATCCGCATCATTATCACCAGTATCTTGCGGTTCTGTTCGCTCGTTATTTGTCAGATCAAATGCTTTTTTCAATGTTTCCAGAGTTTCATCCTCTTCATAAGAACCCCGTAAGTAATCTTCCAAAAGCGGTTTGAGGTAATCAGACCAGAGTAATTCATAGTCAAAATCTACATCCTTCAACTTTAGAAAATAACTTGGTCCAATATGATAATGACTGTTTAATTCCTGAACGTTTTCAATAGCAGCGTTCAAGTTTCTTAAACGTTTTTTCGCTTCTTCCTCATGTCCATCTAGTTCGTTATCTAGAATGTATAACTGGCTTTCAGCAGTAACTTCAACAAAACGGAAACGACGGCGCATAGCAAAATCAAAGGTGTCCACTGAACGGTCAATATCATTCATGGTTCCGATAATATAGACATTTTCAGGGATATAAAATTTCTCATCAGTCTCATGTAAATTAGCATACTGAGTAGAAACACATCCATTTTCACCACGATAGCCAGGGTCAATAGAGAAAAAGAGTTCACCAAAAATCTTAGAAATCTCACCACGGTTGATTTCATCGATGATGAAGACGAATTTATCTTTTCCCCCGGTTTTCTTAACGTCTCTAGCTTTCTGACAAAATTTCTTAAAGATTCCATCTACTAACTTAAACTCAATGGTACCATCCCCATTTGATACTGGCCTCAACCCCTCTACAAAATCCGTATAATCATAGGAAGGGTGAAACTGTACAAAGCCGATTTGATCTTTGTTACCATTTGTTAACTCCACAGCAATTTCTTTAGCAAGGTAAGTTTTTCCCGTACCTGGCGCACCGTGTAGGATAAGATTTGGAGACTTTAATAGAGATTGAGTTAATTGATGACGAAAATTGTTTGATGAATCCATTGTACTATTTTCCATAAAAAGCTTAGAATACTCAAAAAGCATAGTTCCTAATTTCGATGGCTCCAACTCAGGATAAGTTTTGGACACCAGTTCAATTATTTTATGATTTTGCAGATAAGGTCCACCTTGATTTGTCTGAGAAACAAAGTGGCTCCAAAATTCTTTCTGACTATTAATATTTACACCAAAGAAAGGATTTCCCTCAGAATATATACAAAGTAATTTTGTCACCATAGCAGAACGACCAATAAATTCATTTGTTGATCTTTTCATATCAAAAATAGGATTTTCAAAGTTAAAACGAATACCCTCTTTGATAATTTCATGCAAATCTGATTTTAATTTTGAAAATCGCTGATCCAACTCTGAAAGCGGAATGACTTTATTACCTTGATCTTTATAACTCTTTGTTTTTTCATTCCAATAAATCCCGAATTTTGAAGCTGAGCCACCAGAAATTCCAAGAAATAGATTTTTGTATTTTCCCTTCTCAAGAGCGTAGCATAAAGACTTATTTTGCTGTCCCTTTCCTATTACATATTCATCGATTGACATTGTTAAAATCCTATCCAAAGGCCATTCCTTGAGAAACTCTTCTTTTAATTTATCATTAAACTTTTCACCACCAGTTGCCTTATTTAATAACTCTTCTTTATTTAGACTATACCATTTATAAAAATCTTCTAAACTAACTTTTCTTTTATTCATCAATCTAACCCCTTTTGCTAATGATGTTTAAATATTAGCATTACTTATTAACATATATTTTATAAATAGAATACCATATTCTATAGAAAAAGAAAAGAATTTCTAAAGAAAAGCCTAGTGTAGAGTAGGGTATTCCCTCATAACACTAGACTTCTTTTTTATCCTAATAATACTCGCCCTGACGGTAGTCCCATGAGTTAAAGGTGTCTGACAGGTGCATCATGATTTTATCAATGTCAAGTCCTTTACGAATCACAACTGGTACTGGTGAAGTTGAACGTGCTCCTCCTTGTTCTGGGATGAGTTTGCCGTCTTTATCGACCATAGAGACCATCACACCTTGCTCGTAGCGTGTTTCAATCGTTTTGTCAGGCTGGATAGATGCCACATAGTCGTCTGCCTCGATAACAAGGTCAACTGCCCCTTCGATGCGTTCTCCGATACCTTCTACCTTACCACGGTTTCCTTTTCCAGATGGGTTAGCTGATGAGGCATAAACCATCTTGCCTTCTTCCCAAAGTTTGGAAGCCAATTGTTCACCAGCTTTCCCAAACTTGATAACGAAACAGCTAGTACCACGCACGTCAGTCATCAGTTCTTCACGGCCATCACCGTATGCTTTGAGTTTTTCAAAGGCTTCTGGTTTCCATGGAAGGATACAACCAAGAAGAATGTCTTCGTCCCAATGTTTTTGGTAGAAGGCTTCAATTTCTGGGTTGAGTTGTGCTAAGGCGCGAAGCTCATCCATGCTACCACAGAGAACAACACCTGGTTTGTTACGATTACGTTCTTTAGCTGCGAACTTACGCTCAAGTCCTGCCTTATCGCTAGTCATGATGATGTAACCAACTTTAGTAGGGCAAACGATACATCCGCCCTCACCTTTTAAAATGTCATAGCCTTCTTGTGAAAGTGTTCCGTTCCATTGAATGTGTTTTGTCATAGTTCTATTTCCTTTTCTATTTTTCTTCTAATCCTGCCAGTAGGCTGGTCGTTGTTTTTCATAAGCAGCAATCAAATCTTCATACTGCAAGGTAATACCGATATCATCCAAACCATTTAAGAGCTTGTGTTTCCACTCGCTATCGATTTCAAAAGTGAATTCTCCAACTGGTGAGATGATTTTTTGTTGTTCCAAGTCCACAGTTATCTGGTCAGTTGGTTGTAGCTGGGCTAGTTTCTCTCGAACCTCTCTGGGCTGTACAATAGGCAACATGCCATTATTGAGTTCATTATTGTAATGAATATCCCCAAAAGACCCTGCAATCACAACCTTAAAACCATAGTCCGCTAGAGCCCAGGCTGCATGCTCCCTCGAAGAGCCTGCACCAAAGTTATCCCCTGAGATGAGAATACTGGCTTTCCGATATTCAGGTCGGTTAAAGACAAAGTCTGGGTCCTCAGTATAGAGATCATCCAAATAACGCCAAGCATACATGAGGTACTTACCAAAGCCTTTTTTATCAATCAACTTGAGAAACTGCTTGGGAAGGATTTGGTCAGTATCAATGTTATCATTCATAAGAGGAACGGTCGTTCCCGTATAAACTGTGAATTTTTCCATATCCTCTCCTTACTGGGCTTCTGGCATTTGCCGAACATCTACGAAACGCCCTGCGATAGCTGCTGCAGCTGCCATGGCTGGACTGCAGAGATGGGTCTTAGCCCCAAATCCCTGTCTGTCTTCAAAGTTGCGGTTGCTGGTTGAGGCGCAGTGGACACCATCAGGAACCTTGTCCGGATTCATTCCTAGGCACATAGAGCAACCTGGGTCTCTCCATTCAAAGCCAGCATCTAGAAAGACCTTGTCCAATCCCAACTTCTCAGCAGCTCGTTTGACAGGACGAGAGCCTGGAACGACGATAGCCGTTAAATTAGGAGCAATCTTCTTTCCTTTGACAAATCGAGCCGCCAGCTGCAAGTCACTGAGACGAGCATTGGTACAAGAGCCAATAAAGATATATCCTAGTTCAATATCCGCTGGCTTTTGACCAGGTTCCAAGTCCATGTAATTGTAGGCTCGCTCATCATTCATATCCTTGATTTCTGGGAAACTACTGTCAAAGTCAACCCCCATTGCAGGATTGGTACCCCAGGTCACCATGGGAGCCAAGTTTGAGACATCCATTCGGATAACCTTATCGTAAAGAGCATCATCATCACTGACAATTGTTTTCCAATCCGCCACCGCCTCTTCAAAATCCTCTGGAACACATTCTCGTCCCTTGAGATAATCATAGGTGGTTTGGTCAGGATTCATAATTCCCATCTTAGAACCAAACTCGATGGACATATTGCAGATAGTCATTCGCTCTTCCATGCTCAGTGCATCAATCGCTTGTCCCCGATATTCCACCACATAGCCAACACCACAGGCAACGCCGTACTTGGCAATCAAGGCTAGAATGAAATCCTTAGAATAAACTCCTTTTTGAGGAACACCAGTGAATTCTACCAGCATTTTCTTGGGTTTGACCTGCCAGAGGGTCTGGGTAGCGAAGACATGCTCGACTTCACTGGTCCCAATTCCAAAAGCGATCGCTCCGAAAGCCCCGTGGGTTGCTGTGTGGCTATCTCCACAGACGATGAATTTTCCTGGTTGCGTCCTTCCAGTTTCTGGTCCAACCATGTGAACAATCCCCTGCTTTTCAGAACCGTGGGCCGCATGTTCAATCCCAAACTCCTCAACATTTTCAGCCAGCTTATCAATTTGAGCCTTGGAAATTACATCTCGAATATCGTAGATATTGACTGTCGGGACATTGTGGTCAAAAGTTCCAAATGTCAAGTCTGGTCGTCTCAATCTGCGTCCTGCATCTCGTAATCCTTGAAAAGCTTGAGGACTGGTCACTTCATGAATATAGTGCTGATCCACATACATGAGTTGCGGCTGCCCCTCTTCTCCTGTGATGACATGACGGTCCCATAATTTATCAAAAATCGATTTTCCTGCCATCCATTACCTCCAAATAAAATATAAGGCTACTAGTGTGGACACCATTCCGAGAAACCAAACTGTTTTAAAATACCATTTTCGAGTCTTGTGGTGAAAGATGATTCCTGCTAACCAGGCCCCAAAACCACCACAAGTAAAAGCTAAAATAAGTAAGATTTTCTCAGGGATGCGCCAAACTCTTCTCCTTGCCTTAGATTTGTCAATACCATAAATCAAGAAAACCATGACATTCCAAATCAAAAGGACTAGAGTAATTCTTTCGTCTAACTTCATAATCTTGCAATAATAGCTTCTGTCATTTCCTTAGTCGAAGCCTGTCCACCTATATCTCTTGTTAAAATGCCAGCCGCTAAACTAGCTTCAACAGCACGCTCAATACGCTCTGCATCCTCATAACGACCAAAACTATCTCTCAACATCATGGCCACTGATAAAATCATGGAGATAGGATTGGCAATGCCTTGACCAGCAATATCAGGTGCTGAACCGTGAATAGGTTCATAGAGACTTGGTCCATTTTCAGAATGACTGGCTGATGGCATGACCCCAAGTGTACCAGATAGGACGCTTGATTCATCAGATAAAATATCTCCAAAAAGATTCTCCGTCACGATGACATCAAACTTAGCAGGATTGGTAATCATAAGCATGGCAGCTGAGTCGACTAGCTGGTGCTCCAAGGTTACATCTGGGAAATCCTGCACGACTTCCTCAGCTACTTTCCGCCAGAGTTTTGAAGTCGCTAGAACATTTTGCTTATCGATACTAGTAACGATTTTTCTGCGATTTCTTGCAATTTCAAATGCCTTGCGAATAATCCGCTCTACTTCTTCATAGCTGTAGTCGTTGATATCACGCGCTTTTCGCTCTTCAAGAATATGATCCCCAAAGTAAATTCCGCCAGTCAACTCACGTACCACAACAAAGTCTACACCAGCAATTCGTTCTGGTTTGAGAGGTGACAAATGCTTGAGACTCTCAAAAATCTTAACTGGGCGAATATTGGCATAGAGATTGAGTTCCTTACGGAGAGCCAGCAGTCCTTGTTCAGGCCGAACCACTGCTCTATCATACTGAGGACTACCGATAGCTGCTAGGAGAATGGCATCTGCTTCTCTACATGTCTTGAGGGTTTCATCAGGTAAGGGATGCCCCGTAGCATCAATACCTGCACCTCCAAAAGGACGTCTGTCTATCTCATAATCAAAGCCTGTTTTTTCAGCAAGAGCCCCCAGAACTTCCAAACCAGCTTCCATGATTTCTGGACCGATTCCGTCCCCTGCTAGAGCTACTATTTTCTTTGTCATAGCATTCTCCTTTACACACTAGGCATGTCACGATAGGAAACACTGCGTCCCATCTCACCAGCATTCTCTTTTTGAACAAAGGTATTAGCATTGATGTAGGCAATAGCAGAAGCTTTCAACACATCAAAGTCTAGACCTGCTGCGTTAAAGATGGTTTCTGTATCTCTGTTTTCAACAGTGACCAAGACCCGAGCTTGAGCATCGATTCCATCCGTCACAGCATCAATGGTATAGGACACCAAGCGGACAGATTGGTTAAAGAACTTATCGATAGCGTTAAAGATAGCCTCAACAGAGCCTTGTCCTGTCGCATTGAATTCTACCTTCTCACCATCCATGTTGGCTAGGCTAACGATTGCTTCAATGTCATTATCTGCATGAGTTTGAAGTTGTAAATCATCAAAGTGGAATCCTTCTGGGTTTTCAACCATGGTTCCAGCTACCAGAGCACGAATATCTGCATCTGTGATTTCTTGCTTCTTGTCGGCCAGTGCCTTGAACTTAGCGAAGAGTGGTTTGATGTCCTCTTCTGTAAAGTCTAGGGCCAATTCTCTTAGTTTCTCGACAAAGGCATGGCGACCAGACAATTTTCCAAGTGGGAGGCTATTACTCTTGACACCGACCAATTCAGGAGTGATGATTTCATAGGTAAGAGGATTTTTAAGGACTCCGTCTTGGTGAATACCAGATTCGTGAGAAAAGGCATTGCCACCGACCACAGCCTTGTTTTTAGGAACTGGGATACCTGAGAAGCGAGAAACCATTTCTGACGTATTGATGGTTTCATTTAAAACAATACTAGTTTCTGCTTGATAGTAATCTTGGCGAATATTGAGAGCCACTGCTATTTCTTCCAAAGCAGCATTTCCAGCTCTCTCCCCAATACCGTTGATAGTCCCTTCAACACGTCCTGCTCCGTTCTTGACAGCAGCAAGGCTATTAGCCACTGCCATTCCAAGGTCATCATGACAGTGAGGTGAATAGATAATCTGACGATCTGTCTTAACATTCTCAATCAGGTGTTTGAAGATAGCTCCGTACTCTTCTGGCGTGGTAAATCCTACCGTGTCAGGGATATTGATATAAGTCGCACCTGCATCGACCGCTGTTTGAACGACTTGCAAGAGGAAATCCAACTCTGTTCTAGTCGCATCCTCAGGAGAGAATTCGACCACTTCAAACTTAGAACGGGCATAGGAAACATGCTCCTTGATAGCTTCCAAAATCTCTTCCTTGCTCTTATTGAGTTTATACTTGCGGTGAATCGGACTGGTAGCGATAAAGACATGAACCTGTGGATACTTGGCATCCTTGAGGGCTTCATAACAAGCATCAATATCAGACTTGACAGAGCGTGCCAAACCTGTCACCGCTGTTTTCTTCAAGACCTTGGCAATCTCCTGAACTGCTGTGAATGAATCAGGACTCGCCGCCGGAAAACCAGCTTCAATGGCTGAAATACCCCATTTCTCCAGCTGCCTTGCAATGGCAATTTTTTCCTTGATTGAAAAATTAACACCAGGTGTCTGCTCTCCATCCCGAAGGCTAGTATCTAGAAATTCAACTGCTCTCATAAAATTTCCCCTTTTCCAAATATGGTTTAAAAAAAACATCTCGCTCAGAAACCCAAGCGAGATGTTGATTTACTCCCGCTTGGTAAGCCAAACAGGACTAATGCATTTTGCACTAGCCCGAGTACCTCAACAACAAAGCGAATTGATTAAACTTAGCTGTTTTCATGTTTGACTTTCTCCTTCGTTTGATATCTTGTTTAGTATTTTAGCATAGGCAAAAGCACTTGTCAAGAAAAAATCCAATATTTTCTGAAAATTTCTTCAGTATAGAATATTTTGCTAATTGAAAGTTCTTGAAAAACTTGAAATGTTTCATTTTTTAGTGGTTAAATTCCAGCTTCTTTCTATCAATTCCAGTACTTCTTCATCTGATAAAGTATCATCAAGCGCCACACTAATCCAGTAGCGTTTGTTCATATGAAAGGCTGGATAAATGCCCTTTTTTGAAAGTAAGTCAGCTACTTGGTCATGTTTGAGATTGACTGCTTCCACCTGTCCTTCTCTTCCTTTTTCCAGCTTATCCCAAGAGATTTTCATCAAAACGGCATACCACTTTTGATTGCCTTCATGACGTAACACTGCCGTATCAGGCGATTTCTCCCACAAATACTCCAACTGATTACCATACTTTCCCTGAACTTGAGTCATGATTCGTTTAGTCTGAGGACAGATAAAATCTTGCACATCAAAACAAGCCTTCCGAATCTGGTAAAGAATCTCCAAACAAGCCTCACGGACATTTCCGACAAAACTTCCTCTCATACTTTCCATATGAACTTGAGGATAGAGGTCGCCCGTTTCCAGGTCAAAGACTTGAAAACTCACATTATCAGCAGTGATGGATACAGTCATGACAAAGTCACCTTGCAAAATCTGGCAACTATAGGTCCAGACTCCACTATTTTCTACAAAACCATAATCATGAGCCTTTTCTTGATTCAATTGATAGGATTTAAAAATTTCAAACATAAGTGAAAACTGCTACCCAAAGCTAGCAGTTCCTTTCTATTTTTTAAAAGACAACCTTAGTACCATGTAGTTGTGTCACTCCCAGTTGGTCGATAAAGATTTGACGGTTGTCCAAGTCAATCCCCCCACCTGGTAGAATTTCAATTTTACCTTTAGCGTGCTCCAAAATTCTGTGATAGTGAACAAAACGCTTGTCTAGCGAGTCACCAGATACTCCAGCACGAGTTAAGATACGGGTGACACCAACTTGGCTGAACCAGTCAATAGCTTCCAGCTGATCTTCATCGCTCAATTCATCAAAGGCCATGTGGAAGACAATTTCCATTCCTTTTGACGCAGCTATCAACTTCTCCAGATTAGGCTTATCCAACTTCTTATCAACAGTTAAAACCCCAAATACAACTCCTTGACTTCCAGCCTGAGCAGTCAATCGAATATCTTCGAGCATAATAGCAATTTCTAGTTCATTATAGACAAAGTCACCACCACGTGGACGAATCATGGTCATGATGGTTGTATCGTAGTTAGCTGCCAATTCAACCGCTGCCTTGGTCACTCCATAGCTGGGAGTTGTCCCACCAACTGCTAGATTGTCACAAAGTTCGATTCGACGAGCTCCAGCCTCCATCGCTTTTTCAAGCAAGGTCACATTTTCAGCACAAAATTCGTAAATCATTTGATTCTCCTTGAAGATTACTTTAAA
>NZ_JAJNSA010000114.1:0-7669 GCF_027497875.1 Streptococcus sp. SM3
GTTGAGCCAGTGACGTGGGATCTCAAGAAAGGGAATCTTCTATATCTGACAGACAAGGAAGAACAGATGACACAATTCGTCAAACAAATTGCTCGTAGCAAGCAGAAGGTGATTGTGTTGGCGCCAGCCTACAATGAACTGCCAGAGATGGAAGGTGTGACGATTCTTTCTACGAAGGAGGATTATGTAGCTGGAATCAAGAAAATGGAAGAAAATATCCAATTGAGATTGGAACAGCAGAAATCACAACATGAAGCAACGATTGTACTATACAATCAACTAGAACTTATGAATGATCTAAGTATGGATCTTCAATCTAGTCTGAACTATGTGCTTGAAAAAGGAGCGCGTGCAGGCTATGCTACATTAGCTATGAGTGGTAGTCAGTTGAATCGAAAAATTGACGAAGTATCAAAATCTATCAAACTCTATAAACAAGCGATCGTGGCTATGCGGATTACAGACCAAAGTGTCCTAAATGTTATCAATCGACCAGTCCGTGAAGAACCACTTGATAGTCAGGTGAACTACTATGTAGAAGATGGATTTGTAAGAAAAGTGAAAGTATTAATGAAATAGAAGGGGGACGAATTATGGGATATGTATTAATAATGGATACCGAGGGAAAGGAAGCTAAATTAGCCTATATTCGATCTAAGATGTCCCAAATTGAGAAAGTCATTGCTGGATTAAATGGAGTTACAACGAAAGTTGATTATGTTTTAGTTAGTGATGAGAATATTAAGGCGAGCTACCATTTAGCGGGTAAAAAATATCAAACCTTGACGGAAGATGAAGAAAACATTCTGAAGAATATTGAATCGGTTTTTAATAATAAAAGATCCACAATAATTGAGGAATTAAATGCAAAATACCGAGAGTTGCAATCCGAGGCAGCCATGTTATTATGATTTTTTGAGAAATAAGGGGAACTAATGTCAACTATTACTGTTAATGATATGACTCAACTTGCTTTGTTAGGGAAAAACATGAAGGAAGTCGCAAAAAAATATGAGTCAGGTATAGCTAATGCATATAAAAAATTCGAATTAAAAGTATCAGGAAATGAAGGAGTAGCTATTGCTGAGTTTGTTAATAAGTTAAATCAAATTCAAAAGGTGGTATTCAATGATTATCCTTCTTACCTCGATGATTTTGGTTCTGTTATGGTGAATTATGAAGCTTTACTTAACGGTCTGGGATTTGAAAAGGAAGTTTGGTCGAAGGACGGAGGTGAAGGTGCAGAAGGTGTAAAAAATAAACTAATAGTAGAACAAAAAAATAAGATAGAAGCTATTCAGAAAAAATTAGATTCCTATTTTGCTACAGCTGCAACAATATTAAGCCAAGCGAAAATTTCTGTACTGTCTGAATGTCAAGATGCTGCTAAAGAATTGGAACAGTCTGGTAGTACTCGAGTACAGACTGACGAAATTATTCAAGGGTATTTTGTTCAATTTTTAGATGGTTTAAAAACAGTTAAGGCAAATTTAGAGGCTATTCAAGCAGCGTTAAATCATGCCCGATATCTAGGAGAGTTGGATCCAAGTGCAGTAGTTAAAGCTATTGCTGAAAAGCGGATTACGACAGTAGAGCAATTGAAAGCTATTGATGCAATCAGTGACGCAGGAGATGGTAAAATTGTTGAAGCTTTATATTCTCCTAATCCCTATAAGAATCTTGGAGAAGTAAATGCGACACATGTTAGCGAAAATATGATGACAATTGCATATAGTTTCCTGTATGAGGAAGTAGAACGCATTCAAGAAGGTAAGACTGATTTCTCAAACTTAAAAACGTTTTTAGATGCTCTACAGGCACAGAATTCATCAGACGTAGCGACCTACACAGAAAAATTAATTAAAGGAGGAGATAGATATGGCTTATCACTTATTGCACAAGCATTTGATAGTAAGCCAGAGTTTCCTTTAAATGGATCTGTTAAGGATTACGAGAAGTATAAAGAGGAATTATTGAAATCTGAGCCTGAGTTGGCTAATATACGTCACAAACTGTTCTTAGCAAACTCTTTGACGGGGTTATTTGAAGGAATGAATGTTTACCAACTAGGAACAAATAAAATTCCTCAATCAATGGGAGAATCAGTGATAGCAAATGTTATAGATACGAAATCTCTTGAACTCACTACTGAAGGACTCACTTTTAAATTGATACGACATCAGGTTGGAAGTGATGGACAGGTAAATGTAAATAGTTATGACAAAGAATTTTCAGTTAGTGGAGATCAATATACAGAAAGATTACGTCAACTAAATGAGAGACGAAATAAGGCTGGACTGGAGTTTTTGTCAAATGTTATGAAGATGAGTGCTTCTGCCGCAGCAGGTCCTTATGGGCCAATGGCTGCAATGGGAATAACAGTACTTTCAGATATCTTTACATATAAGGATGAAGCATCCGATTATGTTGATGCCGCCAGAAATAATAAAGATTATTTTTCTGGGAAAATGGCTAAACCAGCAGGTGTGACTTTGGATGCACTTCATGCTGTAAGTAAATATTTTGAAACTTCCAATGAACTAGTGAAGAAGATAGATGAAAGTGAAAAAGGTGTAAAAAATAAATTATTTGATATTGGAGGACGTTCGGTTTACCATACAGTTGGTGAGAATTATGAATATAAATCCACCAGTTTCACACCTCAATATGATCTTCAGGCAGCTTTACAGATTCATGATATGGATAGATCAGGGCTAAAAGCCCCAGCATTTCATAAAGCATTGATGGAAGGACAAAGCCCTATGGACGCTTTGGAAGCTATGAATAAATCGCAAAACGCTGTAATGGGAATGCCTACAAATAATGGTCCTTTTACTGAAGATGTAAAAAATTATTTACTAGGAAAAGGAGATAAAACAGTTGATAAAGTTGGAGCTACCAAAGTTTGGGAGGGTCTTAATGAACTTAGCAATAATAAAATGCTACGAGATACTCAAAATAGGAAATATACGCGTGAGCAACTAGTTAGTGATTATTTGAATGTTTATCAAAATATATCAGAAGGAGGATTTTTATCTAATGAAATACCTAAAGGCCCTCAGCTTTCGGACTAAGGTGATTGTGAGTTTGATTTTGTTAGCTCTCTTTGCCTACTCTGCTTATTCCTATGTCTGGCCTAAATATGTTCAGTGGAAGGAAGACCATGAAGTACAGATTGTTAAAACAAAGGTAGAAAGAATCGAAACTTTTGGATCTCAGAATCGCTATGTTTATTATGAGACGAGTGGAGCTAATGGATCTTTTGTTTTATCCAATTATTATGTTGCAACTACAGATAAGTTTATTGGTAGCGGATCTAATCAACCGGTTGGATTATCATTTGATGTCTATGATCTTAATCATTTGAAGAATCCACCGAAAACGATTAACGTGGTCGAGCTTTTACAAACCTATGATCAGAGATACAAACTGGACTTTCAGGCAAGAGGAGGATATTCGGATAATGGTAGAGATTATATGGTTCTTTCTTTGGTAAATAAGGAGAACGATAAAGATAAAAAAGAAGTTGCTTTAGATTTAGAAAGTGAGAAGATCACACGGGCACTTCCTGAAGATAAGACAGAATATAAATGGCGCCCTTTTTCATTTTCTTATACCAATCTAGCTGATATAGCTAATGAGTACGGTTTTATAAGCTATTATGATTTATCTTACAGAAAGAATTTTAAAGTAAGAAAAGACGTTCAGCTAAATTTTATTAAAGAATATCCTGAATATTTTAAGAGGATTGGAGGATTAGCCTTTATTGTAGTTAGACAAGGAGACTACAATGATCCGGAAGCTATTTTCCAAGATATGCGCCATTGGTTTGCGCCAGTTGGTCAGGATAAATTAGATGTTATTGCAACAGATCCAAAGACAAATGAGCAAACTCCGATCAACACGTATAAAGAATACAGGGAGTGGTACGAAAAACATCGAGATCACTTATAGAAGGAGAAAAAATGTCGAAAAAGTTAATTAAATCGGAAGAAATTCAGTCAGTTCAAGTTTATTTAGAGAATTATGCGGGAAATGGGAGCGATAGTTTTTCGGTTGGTATATTAGAGGATGAGTCAGCTCATGAGTTAGATACCGCTTTAAAAGCTGTTGGAAATAGTGCAAAAGATCTTGTTATTGTAGTTGAAGGTCTTAATACATTTTTGGATAAAATAGCAGATGCATTTAAAAAATCGGATAAAGAGTTAGAAGGAATGATTGATGGCGGAATAAAAGAAATACCTTTTGGTACAAGGTCTCAAAGACAGGATCACTTTGTTTCTAATGGGAAAAATTCTTCAGATCGTTTCCACCGTCGTAAAATGGTAGAACATATAAATTCACAATTCAACGATTTCCCTGCATAGCACATTTTTTTAAGAAAGTAACGAGCTAAACTCTTTAATGCTTTAGCTGAAAAAGAAGAGAAGCGAAAAAGATTTTAGAGAGAACCACCTGGTTCTCTCTTTTTTCATCCCTCAACTCTCTCCACCTAGTGACGAACTTGCTCTTCAAATTAATTTTCGGTATGATAGTAGAAAATGTTTTTTGAATCTAACTCAATCATAAAAGAAGGGAAATGTTCCATGAAAAAGATGCTACTATTACTGGCGAGTGTGCTTGTTTTAACAGCCTGTGCTCAGTCGAAAAAAGAGGCCAAGGAGTCAACTGCAAGCAAAACAGAGCAAACCTCAAAAGCCTCCTCGTCTGCTAAAGAGGAAAAGGGCTTGAAATTTGTAGTGGCACCTCAATTTGAAGGAAAGACATCGGATTTGATGGAACTGGGTAAAAAATTAGTTAAGGAGCATCCGGAAGTTGGTGATCAAGGGGATGTCACTGTATATTATACAGGGAACACCTATACTGTAGAGCAACAGGAGTATGCAGTATTTATGTTGGTCAACAAAACGACAACGAATATTGATCGTGATGCAACTTTTAAAATTAGCTGGAGTTATGATGGCCAATCTGTTTACCAAGATCAAGTAGTCCAGTATAGTCTATCGAACAACCCTAAGTTACCGACCCAATCAGCGACTCTCTTATTGCTTCCTTTGACGAGTGAACAAAGCTCGATCGTAGAGAAGATATCAGATGAAACGAAGATGAGTTTGAGCATCACAGATATTATGATGAAGTAGGTGATGGGGATGCCCGATATCAGAATACTTCTAGTCATTGCTGCAGCTGTTATTGGATTTCCTTTATTTGAAGTACTCTTTTTTGGATATTTTTATAGAAGAGAAGTTAGGATTAAGACCCTCTCGTCAAAGAGCGTTGAGGGAGTGGTAGTTGGCTATAAGAGGGCACAAATTGTAGATGCTCCAATTGTCGAATATAGAGTGGGTAGTCAGACCTATCGAAATAGCCTGAAATATTATTGGGTGGTGCGGGCAACACTTCCTTGGAAAACGAATCAAGCGGCTAGCGATATCGATTTGATGGGACAAAGGATAACCATCTACACCAATTCTACAGTCTCAAAGGGCAATCTTTTTCAAGATGCTTTTCCACTGGGCTCGACCATGACGGTCTGGTATAATCCAGCCTGTCCAAAAGAATCATACGTTGAACGCTATAGTGGACTAGACAAATCTTATAAGCGGGAAATGTGGATTGGAATCTGAATGTTAATTTTATTGCCTATTTTAGCAGTTGTGTCCATCACCATGGGAATGAAGTATAAATGATGGAGCAGTCCTAACTGAATAAATGACGAAGAGAAATCACCGTCATATCGGTGATTTTTTTGTCTTCACTTCTCCCTCGAATTAATCCTTAAATTGTGATAAAATAAGGGTTACGAATGTTTTTGAATGGTCTGTTTTTGCTTAGAGTCGGGCCACTCAAAAGCGAGCAAAAGAATCAAGATCAAGGGAGAAACAATGTCCAACACCTTTGAAATTTTAATGGATCAGCTGGATATGCCGCTGGAGATGCGATCTTCCAGTGCCTTTTTGCATGCGGAGATTCAAGAAGTCGTGGTGCATAAGGTCAGTAGGGTCTGGGAGTTCCGCTTTGCTTTTGCGGAAGTCTTACCGATTGCTTTGTTTAAGGAATTGCGTCAGCGCTTGAAGGACGAATTTTCAAAGACGGGAAACCAGGCGACTTTTACCATTCAAGTGGCCAATCAGGACTTTTCTGATGATTTATTGCAGGCCTACTATCGTGAGGTCTTTGAGGAAGGGCCTTGCGCGAGTCAAGGATTTAAGGGGCTCTACCAAGACTTGCAGGTGCGCGCAGAAGGGCAGGAGTTGATCATCTCAGGGCCTTCTTCGGTCGATACAGAGCATTTCCGTAAGAACCATTTGCCCAATCTTGCCAAGCAGTTGGAAGCCTTTGGTTTTCCGCATTTCACCTGTCGAGTGGAGTCTGATGAAGAGTTGACAGAGCAAGAAGTAGCGCGCTTTGAGCAGGAAAATGAAAAGATCTTCCAAGCGGCCAATGAAGAGACCTTGCGGGCCATGGAATCCTTGGCCCAGATGGCTCCGCCACCCGCGGTTGAAGAAAAGCCGGTCTTTGATTTCAAGGCTAAGAAGGCAGTGGCTAAGCCCAAGCTAGACAAGGCTGAGATCACTCCGATGATCGAGATCACAACAGAAGAGAACCGGATTGTCTTTGAGGGTGTGGTCTTTGACGTGGAGCACAAGGTGACGCGGACCGGTCGGGTCTTGATCAGCTTTAAGATGACCGACTATAGCTCGAGTTTTTCCCTTCAGAAATGGGTGAAAAATGAGGAAGAAGCCCAGAAGTTTGACATGATCAAGAAGAACAGCTGGCTACGGGTGCGGGGAAATATCGAAATGAACAATTTCACGCGCGACTTGACCATGAATGTCCAAGACATCCAGGAAGTCGTGCATTATGCCCGCAAGGACCTGATGCCAGAAGGTGAGCGCCGGGTGGAATTCCACGCCCATACCAATATGTCGACGATGGATGCCCTGCCGGAAGTCGAAGAGCTGGTTGCCAAGGCAGCTGAGTGGGGCCACAAGGCGGTGGCCATCACTGACCATGGCAATGTGCAGAGCTTCCCACATGGCTTTAAAGCAGCCAAGAAGGCTGGGATCCAGCTGATCTATGGGATGGAAGCCAATATCGTAGAGGACAAGGTGCCCATCACCTATAACGAGGTGGATCTGGACCTCAATGAAGCAACTTATGTGGTCTTTGACGTGGAAACGACGGGACTTTCAGCCATCTACAATGACTTGATCCAGGTCGCTGCTTCTAAGATGTACAAGGGCAATGTCATTGAGGAGTTTGACGAGTTTATCGATCCGGGCCATCCTCTGTCGGCCTTTACGACCCAATTGACAGGGATCACCAATGAGCATGTTCGGGGGGCTAAGCCCTTGGTGCAGGTCTTGAAGGAGTTTCAGGCCTTCTGTGAGGGAACCGTTCTTGTAGCCCATAATGCCACCTTTGACGTGGGCTTCATGAATGCCAACTATGAGCGTCATGGCCTTCCCAAGATCACCCAGCCGGTAATTGATACGCTGGAATTTGCCCGTAACCTCTATCCAGATTTTAAACGGCATGGCTTGGGGCCATTAACCAAGCGCTTTGGAGTAGGCTTGGAGCACCACCACATGGCCAACTACGATGCAGAAGCGACGGGGCGCCTGCTCTTTATCTTCATCAAAGATGTTGCTGAAAAGCATGGGGT
>NZ_JAJNSA010000115.1:0-7627 GCF_027497875.1 Streptococcus sp. SM3
GAGTATCGTTGATTTGTACAACTGCGTAGTCAGCAAGGTCATGCAAGTTGCTTCCTTTTTCGATTGCTTCATCGATGATCAATTGCGCACCGTTTGAAACCATGAAGTATTGTTGGAAGATACGGAGCAATTCACCTTGACGGTCACTATCATCAGGGTAAAGGAAAAGCGTCAAGTTGCGAGCAATGTCTGTTTTATCAAAGTTGATACCGTCTTTAATGATTGAAGAATCAACTGAATCCAAGTCAAACAAACGCAAGCGGTTCTTAGTTTCTGTCTTGTAACCAGGTACATCGATATCGTAAAGAGTTGATGTCAATGTGAAGTGAGCAAATGGTACTTGGTAGCTACGGCTTGAGCGAACCAACCAGTTTTGCTCTGTCAACCATGCATTTGGAATTGTTTCTTGTTGGTTGTTTTTAAGAACTTGTTGGAATAGACCAAAGTGGTAGTTAAGACCAACACCGTCACCGTTCAAACCAAGAGTCGCAATTGAATCGATAAAGCAGGCAGCCAAACGTCCCAAACCACCATTACCAAGAGATGGTTCCAATTCAACTTCTTCAACTTCGATCAAGTCTTTACCTGCAGCGGCAAGTTCTTTTTTAACATCGTCGTAAAGACCAAGGTTAATCAAGTTGTTTGACAAAAGTTTACCAATCAAGAACTCAGCTGAGATGTAGTAAACTTTTTTCTTACCAGTGTTAACTGGTTTTTTGCTACTTGCAAGCTTGCTGTAGTTAAGAAGAGCAAGGTAAAGCTCTTCATTGCTACATTCTGCAATGGTTTTATTGTAACGATTTTGTACAAATTCTTGTAGTGATAACATGTTTAAGGTGTCTCCTGATATTGTATTATTTCTTTAAATCTACCAAATTTTCATTGATTCGGCGATAGATTGTTGTCAAGTCAAGCAAGCCTTCCTCGACAGCTGGTGTCAATTGATCTTCAGTCATACGCCAAGACCAGTTTCCACCAAGGGTAGATGGGAAGTTCATACGAGCTGCCTCATCCAATTCTAGCAAATCTTGCATGGTTGCAATTGCCATGAAACTAACTGATGAAAAGACTGTACGAAGCATAGCATGTGGCACTGTTTCGTATTCTTTACGGTTCGTGTAGCGCGCCATGTATTCACGAGTTGCATCATCAATCTCATTACGGTACCAACCAAGGACCGTATTGTTATCGTGTGTTCCTGTGTACATTACTGAGTTAGCAGGTGCCAAGTGTGGGCTATCGATGCTTTCGTCTTCTGGGTTGAAGGCAAATTGAAGAATCTTCATTCCTGGGAAGCCAGTACGTTCACGCAATTCGATCACTTCGTCTGTCATGAAACCAAGATCTTCTGCAATGATGTTAAGCTCACCAAGCTCTTCCTTAACGGCTGCAAAAAGCTTGTAGCCAGGACCTTTCACCCACTCACCAGGTGCTGCTGTATCAGAACCAGCAGGGATTTCCCAGTAAGATTCGAAGCCACGGAAGTGGTCAATACGAACGATGTCGTAGATTTTGAAGCTTTCACGCAAGCGTTCAATCCACCATTTGTAGCCGTCTTTGTCCATTGCTTCCCAGTCATAGATTGGGTTACCCCAAAGCTGACCAGTTGCAGAAAATTCATCTGGTGGGCATCCTGCGATGCAAGTAGCCTTACCGTTGACATCTGTCTTGAAGAGATGTGGATTTGCCCACATATCGCTTGAATCTTCCGCTACATAGATTGGCATGTCCCCAACAATTTCGATGTGGTTGTCGTTAGCGTAAGCTTTCAATTTCAACCATTGTTGGAAGAAGAAGTATTGAGTCACACGGTGGTAAACCAACTTGTCTGCCAATTGCTCACGGTAGCTTTCAAGTGCTGTAGCTTTACGAGCACGAGCATCTGCATCTGGCCATTCAGTCCAAGCAAGATTGTCAAAATGCTCTTTGATAGCCATATACTCTGCAAAGAGTTCAAGCCATGATTGGTTGTCTTGAGCAAATTTCTCAAAATCTTTAACATCTCCTACTTCCAAGAAACGTTTTACCGCTTTTTCTAAAAGAGGGCGACGTGCATAGTAGATTTTCGCATAGTCAACTTCAGATGCATCGCTACCAAAGTCAACTCCTTCAAGATCACTTGCTTGCAACAAGCCTTGTTCCACCAAGATATCTAAATCGATAAAATGAGTGTTCCCTGCGAAGGCAGAGAAAGATTGGTAAGGAGAGTCTCCGTAACTAGTTGTTCCTAGTGGGAGGATTTGCCAGTAACGTTGTTTTGTGCGAACCAAGAAATCAACGAAGTCGTAAGCACTTTTACCAAATGATCCGATTCCGTATGCTCCCGGAAGAGAAGAAATGTGCATCAACACACCACTTTGACGTTTTTTCATAATAAGCACCTCATGTGTTTATAGTTAGATATTACATTTTTATGAGCGCAAACGTTTGCGCTATTACTAGTATAGCTTATTTTCTTGATAAATGCAAGCGGTTTTAAATAACTTTTTTGATTATTTTTTTAAAATTTTTTCTTCTTACTCGTATATATATTCTTTTAGGAAACAAACAAAATAGGAATAAGTGTTTCACTTATCTCATTAAGCTAAAATAAAGCGAGAATCCTCTCTGGTTTCCATTTGTAAATCAGGCAATCGTTTTCTCAACTTTTTTTAAATTCAAAACAAAACCGATTTTTGGGATTTTCTACTATTATATGACGAGGAAGCGTTTACTTTTTTCACAATTTTTTTAAAAATTTTTACAAAAAACACTTGCAACCGCTTTCCGATTGTGCTATACTAGTCCCATAAAGGAAAACGTTTGCGTTTCCTCATTATAAAATCTGTTATTCTTTAGGAGGAATACACTATGTCATCTAAATTCATGAAGAGCGCTGCTGTGCTTGGAACTGCTACACTTGCTAGCTTGCTTTTGGTAGCTTGCGGAAGCAAACCTGCTGAAAAAGCTGCTGATGCTGGTTCATCTGAAGCGAAAGAAATCACTCTTTACGTTGAAGATCAATATAAAGCATTTGCTGAATCAGCTGCAAAAGCTTACGAAAAAGAAGCTGGCGTAAAAGTGACTATCAAAACCGGAGACCAAATGGGTGGTCTTGACAACCTTTCTCTAGATAACCAATCTGGTAAAGCTGCTGACGTTATGATGGCACCATACGACCGTGTAGGTAGCCTTGGTACTGACGGCCAACTTTCAGAAGTGAAGTTGAGCGACGGCGCTAAAACAGATGATAAAACTAAATCTCTTGTAACAGCTGCTGACGGTAAAGTTTACGGTGCTCCTGCCGTTATCGAGTCACTTGTTATGTACTACAACAAAGACTTGGTAAAAGAAGCTCCAAAAACATTTGCTGACTTGGAAAACCTTGCTAAAGATAGCAAATATGCCTTCGCTGGAGAAGATGGAAAAACTTCTGCTTTCCTAGCTGACTGGACAAACTTCTACTTTGCATACGGACTTCTTGCTGGTAACGGCGGTTACGTATTCGGACAAAACGGTAAAGATGCTAAAGACATCGGTCTTGCAAACGACGGTTCTATCGCAGGTATCAACTATGCTAAATCTTGGTATGAAAAATGGCCTAAAGGTATGCAAGATACTGAAGGAGCTGGAAACCTAATCCAAACTCAATTCCAAGAAGGTAAAACAGCTGCTATCATTGACGGACCTTGGAAAGCTAAAGCCTTCAAAGACGCTAAAGTAAACTACGGTGTTGCAACTATCCCAACTCTTCCAAACGGAAAAGAATATGCTGCATTCGGTGGTGGTAAAGCTTGGATCATCCCATCAAGCACTAAGAACCTTGAAGCTGCTCAAAAATTTGTAGACTTCCTTGTTTCAACTGAAGAACAAAAAGCCTTCTACGATACAACTAACGAAATCCCAGCTAACACTGAAGCTCGTTCATACGCTGAAGGTAAAAACGATGAGTTGACAACAGCTGTTATCAAACAGTTCAAGAACGCTCAACCAATGCCAAATATCTCTCAAATGTCAGCTGTTTGGGACCCAGCTAAAACAATGTTGTTTGAAGCTGTAAGTGGTAAGAAAGATGCTAAAACAGCTGCAAACGATGCTGTAACATTGATCAAAGAAACAATCAAACAAAAATTTGGTGAATAAAAAATTTGTTCAAGGGGGGTGGAATTCAAATCCCCCTTTGAATTTATCAATAAAAAACATATATAGTTTAGGTTTTGATTAGAAACCAGTATCCTATGAAAGGAGTTATTATGGAAAAGCAACAACCTAGTAAAGCAGCCCTGCTGTCTATCATTCCTGGGTTAGGACAGATTTACAATAAACAAAAAGCCAAAGGTTTTATCTTCCTTGGTGTAACCATCGTATTTGTCCTTTATTTCCTAGCACTTGCAGCCCCTGAATTGAGCAACCTCATCACTCTTGGTGACAAGCCAGGTCGTGATAATTCCCTCTTCATGCTGATTCGTGGTGCCTTCCATTTAATCTTTGTAGTTGTTTATGTACTCTTTTATTTCGCAAATATCAAAGATGCACATACAACTGCTAAACACATTAACAATGGTATTCCAGTAGCACTTACCTTTAAAGAAATGGTCAAAGGAATCTATGAAAATGGTTTCCCTTACCTCTTGATCATTCCATCTTATATTGCAATGACTTTTGCGATTATCTTCCCAGTTATCGTAACCTTGATGATTGCCTTTACCAACTACGACTTCCAACACTTGCCACCAAACAAATTGTTGGACTGGGTTGGTTTGACAAACTTTACGAACATCTGGAGTTTGAGTACCTTCCGTTCTGCCTTTGGTTCTGTTCTTTCTTGGACTATCATTTGGGCTTTATCTGCCTCAACTTTACAGATCGTGATTGGTATCTTCACAGCTATCATTGCTAACCAACCATTTATCAAAGGAAAACGTATCTTCGGTGTTATTTTCCTTCTTCCTTGGGCTGTCCCAGCCTTCATCACTATCTTGACATTCTCAAATATGTTTAATGATAGTGTCGGTGCTATCAACACTCAAGTCTTGCCGATCTTTGCTAAATTCCTTCCTTTCCTTGATGGGGCTCTTATCCCTTGGAAAACAGACCCTACTTGGACTAAGGTTGCCTTGATTATGATGCAAGGTTGGCTTGGATTCCCATACATCTATGTTTTGACTTTAGGTATCTTACAATCTATTCCTAACGACCTTTACGAAGCAGCTTATATTGACGGTGCTAATGCTTGGCAAAAATTCCGCAACATCACTTTCCCAATGATCTTGGCTGTTGCGGCACCTACTTTGATTAGCCAATACACCTTCAACTTTAACAACTTCTCTATCATGTACCTCTTCAATGGTGGAGGTCCTGGTAGTGTCGGAGGGGGAGCCGGTTCAACTGATATCTTGATCTCATGGATTTACCGTTTGACAACAGGTACATCTCCTCAATACTCAATGGCGGCAGCTGTTACCTTGATTATCTCTATCATTGTCATCTCAATCTCTATGATCGCATTCAAGAAACTACACGCATTTGATATGGAGGATGTCTAAGATGAATAACTCAATTAAACTCAAACGTAGACTGACTCAAACCCTTACTTACCTCTACTTAATTGGCCTATCAATCGTGATTATCTATCCACTTTTGATTACCATCATGTCAGCCTTTAAAGCAGGTAACGTCTCAGCCTTTAAACTAGATACTAATATCGATCTCAATTTTGATAACTTTAAAGGCCTCTTCACTGAAACCTTGTACGGTACTTGGTACCTCAACACTTTGATTATCGCCTTAATTACTATGGCTGTTCAAACAAGTATTATCGTACTTGCTGGTTATGCTTATAGCCGTTACAATTTCTTGGCTCGTAAACAAAGTTTGGTTTTCTTCTTGATTATCCAAATGGTGCCAACCATGGCCGCTTTGACAGCCTTCTTCGTTATGGCACTTATGTTGAACGCCCTTAACCACAGCTGGTTCCTCATCTTCCTCTACGTTGGTGGTGGTATCCCAATGAATGCTTGGCTCATGAAGGGCTACTTCGATACAGTGCCAATGTCTCTAGACGAATCTGCAAAACTAGACGGTGCAGGACACTTCCGCCGCTTCTGGCAAATTGTTCTTCCACTTGTTCGCCCAATGGTTGCCGTACAAGCTCTCTGGGCCTTCATGGGACCTTTTGGAGACTATATCCTCTCTAGTTTCTTGCTTCGTGAGAAAGAATACTTTACTGTTGCCGTAGGTCTCCAAACCTTCGTTAGCAATGTGAAAAACATGAAGATTGCCTACTTCTCAGCAGGTGCTATCCTCATCGCCCTTCCAATCTGTATTCTCTTCTTCTTCCTACAAAAGAACTTTGTTTCAGGACTTACAAGTGGTGGCGACAAGGGATAATATATCCCCGCCACCCTTTTTCATTTTATACTCTTCGAAAATCTCTTCAAACCACGTCAGCTTCACCTTGCCGTAGTACGGTTACTGACTTCGTCAGTTCTAACCACAACCTCAAAACAGTGTTTTGAGCAACCTGCGGCTAGATTCCTAGTTTGCTCTTTGATTTTCATTGAGTATTAGCGATTGTTACTGTAAGTAATACCCTTACAACAAGCAATTTTTCTCCTAGACTTGAAATAAAGCACATTTCTCTATATAATAATACTCATATAGAAAACACCTTTTAGAAAGATACCTATGCTTCCATATCCATTTTCCTATTTTTCAAGTATTTGGGGATTTCATAAGCCCCTGTCCAAACGTTTCGGACTCAACTGGTTCCAACTTCTCTTTACCAGTATCTTCCTTATCAGCTTATCTATGGTACCCATTGCCATCCAAAATAGCTCCCAGGAGACTTATCCACTAGAAACCTTTATCGATAATGTCTATGAACCATTGACAGATAAGGTTGTACAGGATCTCTCTGAACACGCTACAATTGTTGATGGCAAATTAACTTATACTGGAACAGCTAGTCAAGCGCCTTCTATTGTGATCGGTCCAAGTCAAAGCAAGGAATTACCTAAGGACTTGCAACTGCATTTCGATACGAATGAGCTCGTCATCAGCAAGGAAAGTAAAGAACTGACCCGCGTCTCTTACAGAGCGATTAAGACTGAGAGTTTCAAAAGCAAGGACAGCTTGACCCAAGCTATTTCTAAAGACTGGTACCAGCAGAATCGTGTCTATATCAGTCTCTTTCTGGTTCTCGGTGCGAGCTTCCTCTTTGGTTTGAATTTCTTCATTGTCTCTCTAGGAGCTAGTCTTCTCCTTTATATCACTAAGAAATCACGCCTCTTTTCATTTAGGACCTTTAAAGAGTGCTACCATTTTATCTTGAACTGTTTAGGATTACCTACTCTAATTACGCTTATTTTGGGACTCTTTGGCCAAAATATGACAACTCTCATTACTGTACAAAACATTCTTTTTGTTCTGTATCTGGTCACTATCTTTTATAAAACGCATTTCCGTGATCCAGATTACCATAAATAGGAGATTTTTATGCCCGTTACGATTAAAGACGTGGCCAAGGCTGCTGGTGTTTCGCCTTCAACCGTAACCCGTGTTATTCAAAACAAATCAACCATTAGCGACGAAACAAAAAAACGCGTTCGTAAGGCTATGAAGGAGCTCAATTACCACCCCAACCTCA
>NZ_JAJNSA010000116.1:0-7609 GCF_027497875.1 Streptococcus sp. SM3
ACCTCCGCACAGTTGAGTAGGGCTGTAAAAGCTGATGAAATCAGCGTAGTAGAGCCCACTCAACCACTGCGTCTTGCTCGACAATCCAAAAATAATTGAGAGGCTAGGACTTTTGTCCCAGCCTCTTATTTGTTGCGACTGAATAGAAGAGGAGTCACATTTTATATGACTCCTCTTCTATGGCTTATTTTAATTTTTCAGTGATTTCTTTAGCAAGTAGGAGACCCAATCGATAGTCTTTATTGATGGCATGGATGACATCGTTGATATTGTCGGTCTCTTGGATTTTTTCCTTGATGCTATCTTTGAAAGCTTGATCTTTCAAAAGTTGCTCTTGTAAGAGCCGTTGTAGTTTTTCTCTTTCGTACTTGTTAAATAAAAAGAGGACCACTAAACTGATGAGGATTAAGATGTAAACGGTTTGATTCATAGATTTCTCCTGTATATAAAGGATCTGAAAATGTAGAGAATGAAGGGCATTGGGCATGAGAAAAGGAGTGAGAAAGAACTAAATTGAATCGCATTTAGTTTCTCCTCTCACTCCCATAAGAGATGTTCTACTTATCAATCATTAGATAAGAAATTACATTTTCTCAGGTGCATCGACACCAAGTAAGCGAAGAGCTTCTTTTAAGACTACTGCTGTTGAGTAGCTAAGAGCAAGACGGCTTTCGCGTTCTGGGCTTTCATCCAAGATACGAGTGTGTGCATAGTATTTGTTGAAGGCTTGAGCCAAGTTGATAGCATATTTTGCGATCAAGGATGGATCATAGTTTTCAGCAGCACGTTTGACAACACGAGAGAAGTCTTGGAGAAGCTTGATGATTTCCCAGCTTTCAGGATCGCTCGAGCTGTATGTCGCATCTGTAGATGGTGTGAAGTTGGCTTTGCGAAGGATGGATTGGATACGAGCGTAAGCATATTGAACGTAAGGGCCAGTTTCTCCTTCGAAGGATACCATGGCTTCGAGGTCGAAGTCATACCCATTGCGGCGGTCTGTCTTCAAGTCGTAGAATTTAACCGCACCAACACCGACTGCATGTGCCACTTCTTCCTTGTTTTCAAGTTCAGGATTCTTTTCTTCGATCTGAGCTTTGGCACGAGAGATGGCTTCTTGAAGAGTTGGTTCGAGCAGGATGATATTTCCTTTACGAGTTGATAATTTTTGGCGGTTTTTTGTCACCAAACCAAAGTCAACGTGAACCATATCGTCGCTCCAGTCAAATCCCATTTTCTTCAAAACAGCTTTCAACTGACGGAAGTGGTTGGATTGTTCTTGACCTACAGCATAGATGTTTTTCACAAAGTTGTAAGTCCGTGCACGGTAGATAGCGGTTGCGATATCACGAGTGATATAAAGAGTGGCACCGTCTGATTTCTTAATCATAGCTGGTGGAAGGTTGACATCATCGAGCTCAACGATGCTAGCTCCCTTAGACTCTTTCAACAAGCCTTTTTCTTCAAGAATTTGGACAGCTTCATCCATCTTGTCATTGTAGAAAGCTTCTCCGTTTAAGCTGTCAAATTCAACACCGAGGAGTTTGTAGATACGGTTGAATTCTACCAAGCTTTCGTCACGGAACCATTGCCACAACTCAGTCGCTTCTGGATCTCCATCTTCCAGTTTCTTGAACCAGAGACGTCCTTCTTCATCAAGCTCAGGATCGTTTTCGATTTCAGCGTTGATCCGAACGTAAAGTTTTAGCAATTCATCGATTGGGTTGGCTTCGACAGCTTCCTTGCTACCCCATTTTTTGTAGGCTACCATCAAGAGACCGAACTGTTTACCCCAGTCTCCCAAGTGGTTGATTTTAATGGTGTTGTAGCCCATTTTGCGGAAGATGTTTGAAAGAGCATCCCCGATAACGGTTGAGCGCAAGTGACCAACTGAGAATGGTTTTGCAATATTTGGACTTGAAAGGTCGATGGTAATGTTTTGGCCATGACCTTCGTCTTGTTGACCGTAGTCTGCACCTGCTTCGATGACGGATTTGATTACCTGATCAGAGATCTTAGATTTGTCTAAGAAGAAGTTCACGTAAGGTCCAGTTGCAACGACTTTTTCGAAGGCACTTTGGTCGATCTTTTCAGCAATGTCTGCAGCGATTGCTTGAGGAGCCTTGCGTTCCACTTTTGCAAGTGAGAAGGCTGGAAAAGCAATGTCACCAAGATCAGATGATTTTGGTTGTTCAAGCAAATTTAAAATAGCATCTTGGTCAAGAGAGTCAATCACTTTGGCCAATTCACTAGCAATGAGTTCTTTATTGTTCATATTAGCTCCTTAGTCCTTTTAACTATTATTTTAACACAATTCTGAGCGAATTTTCAATTTTTTTGGTATAATTTAAAGTATATTTATTCAAAAGTGGAGGTCCAATGAAAAAGACAGAACGTCACCTTTTGATTCAACAAATGATTCGAAATGAAAAATTGTCGACTCAAAAAGAGATTCAGGATCGATTAGAAGCAAAAGGAATTGCTGTAACGCAAACAACTCTGTCACGAGATTTGCGCGATCTGGGTCTAGTCAAGGTGAAACGAAAAGACCAGTTGTATTATATTTTGCCAAATGAGCCTGAGGTGGCGGAGATTTATATTATGTTGTCCAGCCACGCCAAGTCTGTCTCACGAGCGGAATTCACCTTGGTCTTGCGGACAGAGCTAGGAGAAGCAGCTCTCTTGGCCAATGGTGTAGATGAAATGTCAGATGAGCGTATTTTGGGAACAGTAGCAGGGGCCAATACCCTCTTGATTGTCTGCCGTGACCAAGAGGCAGCCATTGAAATTCAAAATGAAATTTTAGGGATGATGCAGTAGTCAAGCCCCGTTGGAGAGAAAGAGAGATGTCAAAAGGAGGAAGATAGTGAGCTATCTACTCCTGTTTTCATCTATGGAGCTTGTGTCAGAAAATGATGCAACAGTAAGGAATAAAGAAGTATGGCAGTAGAGAAAATATCCCCTGGAATGCAGCAGTATCTAGATATCAAAAAAGATTATCCGGATGCCTTTTTGCTGTTTCGAATGGGAGATTTTTACGAATTATTTTATGAAGATGCAGTGAATGCAGCTCAAATTTTAGAGATTTCCTTAACATCACGGAATAAAAATGCAGAGAATCCAATTCCCATGGCAGGTGTTCCCTACCACTCGGCCCAGCAGTATATTGATGTTCTCATCGAACAGGGGTATAAGGTAGCGATTGCGGAACAAATGGAAGATCCCAAAGAAGCCAAGGGGGTCGTTAAGCGTGAAGTCGTACAGGTGATCACGCCGGGTACAGTGGTGGATTCGACCAAGCCAGATAGTGAGAATAACTTTCTGGTTGCTTTGGACCGTTCAGGGAATGATTATGGGCTAACCTATATGGATCTGGTGACAGGGGAATTTCAGGTGACCACTCTCAATGACTTCAGCATGGTTTGCGGAGAAATCCGCAATTTACGTGCGCGTGAGGTGGTCCTGGGTTATGAGTTGCCAGAACAGGAAGAACGTGTTTTTGTGAGCCAGATGAATCTCTTGCTGTCACATGTAGAGACAGCGCTGGACGATGTCCAACTTTTAGGGGATCATCTGAGTGAACTCGAAAAGGAAACGGCTGGAAAACTTCTCCAGTATGTCCACCAGACCCAAATGCGGGAATTGAGTCACCTCAAAAAAGCCCATCATTATGAGATTTGTGATTTCTTACAAATGGACTTTGCGACCAAGGCTAGTCTGGATTTGACAGAGAATGCTCGGACTGGGAAGAAACATGGTAGCTTGTATTGGTATTTGGATGAAACCAAGACGGCCATGGGAGGTCGTTTGTTGCGGTCCTGGATTCAGAAACCCTTGGTCGATTTGAAACGGATCCAAGAGCGTCAGGACATCATTCAGGTCTTTATGGATCATTTCTTTGAACGGAGCGACCTGACCGACAGCCTCAAAGGGGTCTATGACATAGAACGCTTAGCGAGCCGGGTTTCTTTTGGTAAGATCAATCCTAAGGATCTCTTGCAGCTAGGAGATACTCTGGGGCATGTGCCGACGATCAAGTCGATTTTACTAGGGATTGGTGATCCGGTCTTAGATGTCTTAATTGCACGCTTGGATGAACTTCCTGAGTTGCACCGCTTGATTACTTCAGCGATTGCTCCGGATGCGTCTGCTGTTATTACAGAGGGGAATATCATCCGTACTGGTTTTGATGAGCAATTGGACCAGTACCGAGTTGTTCTTCGGGATGGTACCGGTTGGATAGCAGAGATTGAAGCCAAGGAGCGCGAAGCCAGTGGCATTACCGGTCTAAAAATTGATTACAACAAGAAGGATGGCTACTATTTCCATGTCACCAATTCTCAATTGAGTCATGTTCCTGCTTATTTTTTCCGCAAGGCGACCTTGAAAAATTCAGAACGCTTTGGTACGGAGGAATTGGCACGCATCGAAGGAGATATGCTAGAGGCGCGTGAAAAGTCTGCTAATCTTGAATATACGATTTTTATGCGGATTCGTGAAGAAGTTGGCAAGTATATCCAACGTCTGCAACAGTTAGCTCAGGCGATTGCGACGGTTGATGTTTTACAAAGTTTAGCCAGTGTTGCTGAATCGCAACAGTTGAATCGCCCCCTTTTTCATGAAGAGCGACGAATTGAAATCGACAAAGGTCGCCATCCAGTTGTCGAGAAAGTCATGGGTGCCCAGTCCTATATTCCTAATAGCATCTTTATGGATGAAGGACGGGATATTCAGTTGATTACTGGGCCAAACATGAGCGGGAAGTCTACCTATATGCGCCAATTGGCGATCATTGTGATTCTTGCCCAAATCGGCTCTTATGTTCCAGCACAAAAGACTGAGTTGCCAATCTTTGATGCGATTTATACTCGGATCGGAGCTGCGGATGACCTGGTATCGGGTCAGTCTACCTTTATGGTAGAAATGATGGAGGCCAATCACGCTATTCGCAAGGCAACGCCCCAGTCCTTGATTTTATTTGATGAGTTGGGACGGGGAACTGCGACCTATGATGGGATGGCCCTCGCCCAGTCCATCATCGAATATATCCATGATCGGACCGGAGCCAAAACCTTGTTTGCGACCCATTACCATGAGTTGACGGCTCTCTCAGAGACCTTGTCCCGTTTGGAAAATGTCCATGTCGCAACCTTGGAGCGAGATGGTCAGGTTACCTTCTTGCACAAGATTGAACCTGGCCCAGCGGATAAGTCCTATGGGATTCACGTGGCCAAGATCGCTGGTTTGCCAGAAGAATTGCTGGAGCGGGCGGATGCGATTTTGACCAAGCTTGAAGGACAAGCCCAGCAAGTACCGCTTGTGGATGAAACTCCTCAAAAGGAAGTACCTTCACAGGTTGCTGAACAAATGTCCCTCTTTGAGGAAGTGACAGAAAATACAGTGATCACGGAATTGAAGAATCTGGATCTCTACAATATGACTCCGATGGAAGTCATGATGGCAGTCGCCGAATTGAAAAAGAAATTGTAAAAAAGATCCTCGTAGCATTGAGGATCTCAGATTGAAGACAAAGTCATCTTAGAAACTTTCCTTAGGTGAGTCCGGACGTCAGCGAACTTCTACGAAGTTCCATGACTTAGTTTTGAGCCTAAGGTCTCAAAACTCCCGAGTTCCTGAAACGTTTGTGTTTCAGGAACTTTTCTCACAGCGGAAAGTTTCAGTAGATGATTGAATAACTATAACGAGTATAATTTTTATAGAATTTATTAGTTTTGTATAAAAGAACAGCTTATCTCCACTTTCAGATCCTCGTGACGGCGAGGATCTTTTTTAGTGGTTAGTAATGCTTTGATTGATTTCTTGTACTTGTTTTTTGTAAAAATGATAAGAGACCAACCAGATGATCACATAAACGAGGGTGAATTCGACAATGAGCGAGAGGTAAAATCCTAGTCGTGCTGGGAACCAGCCGGCCAAGGTGGCTAGGGGAATAAAGCCAAGTAACATGAGTAGGTAATGGCTCAGAGTAGCTCGCAAGAGGCTCCAGTCTTTTTGAAAGAGGAGACTTCCCAAGCTAAAGAGGACCCCAATCGCACCCCAAACGAGGACGCAATAGAGCATGACCAGTGAGCCGTGAACATGATGCAAGAACATCCAGCGGCCGACTGCAGAGTTGGGACTTAAGGGAAGGTACAACTCAGGTGAGAAGTGGTAGGAAAAGAAGATGGATAGAATGAGCCCGATGAGAATCCCTTTTAGGGCGTCAGAAAATGATTGTTTTAGCATGATAATTTCTCCTTAATGGCTTTTAAATAACGACGGGAGGAGTAGGTCAGGCTCCCATTTTTGAGATGGATTTGAACCGATCCTCCACTAGTGAAGTGCAGGTGATCGATTTCTTTTGTGTTGATAATTTCAGATTGGGAAATTTTGAGAAAGAAGGTCGGTAAGTCTTCAGATAGCTGATAGAGTGGTCCAGTCAGGATAAATTGATCTGTCATGGTCTCACCAATCACTTGCCGATTTTCAATGTAAAAACGTTGGAATAGCTGGCTTTCGATCAGGTAAGCCTCCCCATCCTTTTTGGCACGTAAGCGCCCTTTTTGATCCAATTCTTCCACAAAGTCACGGATTCTCTCTACACGCGTAGATAGTGTAGGTGCTGTAATCGTCACCGCTTCTTCTTGGAAGTGGGAATCAATGTGTACTTCTACTTTCATAAGATATTTTCTCCCTCCTTAGGTAAAGTCGGTTAGCCCGCTAGCCCGGCTCCTTCTTTACACTACTATTAAACACTTTTTCCAAAGGGAAGACAAGGGGATTTGTTTATGTGGTCATTTTCTTTGCCTATGCGGTTTTTAGGGAAGAAGATGGGGCCAGCCTCCATTTTTTAAGAAAGGGAGTCCTGTGGATCTGTGGTATAATAGAGCTACATGTATCGGTGAAAAAAGGTAAAGGAGCAGCTATGTCACAGATTATTGAATTGCCAGAAGTCCTAGCCAACCAGATTGCGGCAGGTGAAGTAATTGAACGACCTGCTAGTGTGGTCAAGGAATTGGTTGAAAACTCGATCGATGCTGGAGCTAGCCAGATTGTTGTCGAAATTGAAGAAGCAGGATTGAAGTCGATTCGGATCACAGACAATGGGGAAGGAATTGCGCATGATGAGGTAGCTCTGGCCCTCCGTCGACATGCGACCAGTAAGATCAAGAATCAAGCGGATCTCTTTCGTATTCGAACGCTTGGTTTTCGTGGTGAGGCTATGCCTTCCATTGCTTCTGTTAGTATTCTAACCCTTCTAACGGCTCAAGAAGGAGCTGCCCACGGGACCAAATTGGTCGCAAAGGGTGGCGAAATTGAGGAATTGGAGCCAGCGACAAGCCCTGTCGGGACCAAGATTACAGTAGAAGATCTCTTTTTTAATACTCCTGCTCGTCTCAAGTATTTAAAGAGCCAGCAGGCAGAGCTATCCCATATCGTGGATATTCTCAACCGATTGAGTTTGGCCCATCCAGAGATTGCTTTCACCTTGATTAATGACGGAAAAGAAATGACCAAAACGGCAGGTACTGGGAATCTCCGGCAAGCGATTGCGGGCGTCTATGGCTTGGCGTCTGCCAAGAAGATGGTAGCCATTGAAAATCGCGACCTA
>NZ_JAJNSA010000117.1:0-7563 GCF_027497875.1 Streptococcus sp. SM3
GGCACAGTTTAAGGATAAAATCCTCCAAGCCCTCTTCATCTCAGTCTTTGTAACCGTAGTTGGGACATTGACAAATGTCTTTATCACAACAACTTATGCCTACGCCATTTCACGGACAACCTTTAAGTATCGCAGATTCTTTACGATCTTTGCCCTTCTTAGTATGTTGTTCAACGCTGGTTTGGTACCAGGCTATATCGTGGTAACTCGTTTACTTCAACTTGGTGATACAGTTTGGGCCTTGATTGTTCCAATGCTTCTCTCACCATTTAACATCATCTTGATGCGTTCCTTCTTCAAGAAGACCATTCCAGAAGCTATTCTAGAATCCGCTCGTATCGATGGTGCTAGTGAGGCCCGGATTTTCTTCCAAATTTGTTTGCCATTGTCACTACCAGGTATCGCAACCATCACGCTCTTGACAGCTCTTGGTTTCTGGAATGACTGGTTCAACGCCCTTCTTTACATCAAGAGTGACAACTTGTATCCATTGCAATATTTGCTCATGCAAATCCAACAAAATATGGACTACATTGCAAAAGCAGTCGGTCTATCTGGTCAACTGGGAGTTGCTCTACCAAAAGAAACAGGTCGTATGGCCATGGTTGTGGTCGCAACCCTTCCAATCGCGATTTTGTATCCATTCTTCCAACGCTACTTTGTAAAAGGTTTGACTATCGGTGGTGTGAAAGAATAGTGCTTGTCGAGAAAAAACATTTCTCATTTTCCAACTTCCCTTGCGTGAAGTTAAAATCATTATATTGTTTATAAGTTTAAAAATAAAAAAAGGAGTTTTTGTCATGAAAAACTGGAAAAAATATGCTTTTGCATCTGCTAGCGTAGTCGCTTTGGCTGCTGGTCTCGCTGCTTGTGGAAACCTTTCAGGTAACAAGAAAGCTGCTGACTCAGCTTCAGGTGATAAGACTGTTATCAAAATGTACCAAATCGGTGACAAACCAGATAACTTGGATGAATTGCTAGAAAATGCTAACAAAATCATCGGAGAAAAAGTTGGTGCCAAATTGGATATCCAATATCTTGGATGGGGTGACTACGGCAAGAAAATGTCAGTTATCACATCATCTGGTGAAAACTATGATATCGCCTTTGCAGATAACTACGTTGTAAATGCACAAAAAGGTGCTTATGCTGACTTGACAGAATTGTACAAAAAAGAAGGTAAAGACCTTTACAAAGCACTTGACCCAGCTTACATCAAGGGTAATACTGTAAACGGTAAAATTTACGCTGTTCCAGTTGCAGCCAACGTTGCGTCATCTCAAAACTTCGCCTTCAACGGAACTCTTCTTGCTAAATACGGTATCGACATTTCAGGTGTAAACTCATATGAAACACTTGAACCAGTCTTGAAACAAATCAAAGAAAAAGCTCCAGATGTAGTGCCATTTGCGGTTACTAAGAACTTCATCCCATCCGATAACTTTGACTACCCAGTTCCAAATGGACTTCCATTCGTTATCGACCTTGAAGGGGACACTACTAAGATTGTAAACCGTTACGAAGTGCCTCGCTTTAAAGAACACTTGAAGACTCTTCACAAATTCTATGAAGCTGGATACATTCCAAAAGACGTAGCAACAAGCGATACTTCATTTGACCTTCAACAAGATACTTGGTTCGTTCGTGAAGAAACAGTAGGACCAGCTGACTACGGTAACAGCTTGCTTTCACGTGTTGCTAACAAAGATATCCAAATCAAACCAATCACTAACTTCATCAAGAAAAACCAAACAACACAAGTTGCTAACTTTGTTATCTCAAACAACTCTAAGAACAAAGAAAAATCAATGGAAGTGTTGAACCTCTTGAACACTAACCCAGAACTCTTGAATGGTCTTGTATACGGTCCAGAAGGCAAGAACTGGGAAAAACTTCCAGGTAAAGAAAACCGTGTTAAAGTCCTTGATGGCTACAAAGGAAACACTCACATGGGTGGATGGAACACAGGTAACAACTGGATCCTTTACATCAACGAAAACGTTACAGATCAACAAATTGCAGATTCTAAGAAACAATTGGCTGAAGCTAAAGAATCTCCAGCACTTGGATTCATCTTTAACACTGACAATGTGAAATCTGAAATCTCAGCTATCTCTAACACAATGCAACAATTCGATACAGCTATCAACACTGGTACTGTAGATCCAGATAAAGCTATTCCAGAATTGATGGAAAAATTGAAATCTGAAGGTGCTTACGATAAAGTATTGAATGAAATGCAAAAACAATACGATGAATTCTTGAAAAACAAAAAATCATAAGATCAATTGATTTCGTGTATTCATTCCTAACTCCTAAAAACTGAATCACTGTTTTCCTCAGGTTGGTCTGGGGGAGGCAGTGATTTTTTGAAACGAGAGAGCATAGATATCCATGTTTTTCTTATCACTATTTAACCATTCAGGAAATCTCAAGTAGCATTTAGGATTTGGAGTAAGGATTTAGGAAAATATAGCTTATATTAGAGATGTTCCGAGTTTACAAAGGAGGGTTCACATGAAAAAGTATCAACTTCTATTCAAAATAAGTGCAGTCTTCTCTTACTTATTTTTCGTATTTGGTCTTTCTCAGCTGACGCTTATTGTCCAAAATTATTGGCAATTTTCTTCCCAGATTGGCAATTTCGTCTGGATTCAAAATCTCTTGAGTTTGCTATTTAGTGGAGTCATGATTTGGATTCTGGTTAAGACAGGCCATGGTTATCTCTTTCGCATTCCAAGAAAAAAATGGCTTTGGTATTCGATTTTGACAGTACTAGTGGTAGTGCTCCAGATCTCTTTTAACGTTCAGACAGCTAAACATGTTCAGTCAACTGCTGAAGGTTGGGCCGTATTGATCGGTTATAGTGGGACCAACTTTGCTGAGTTGGGTATCTATATAACTTTGTTCTTTCTGACTCCACTTATGGAAGAGCTAATCTATAGGGGATTACTGCAACACGCCTTCTTTAAGCATTCGAGATTTGGCCTTGATTTGCTTCTTCCGTCAATTTTATTTGCTCTTCCTCATTTTTCAAGCCTGCCTAGTTTGTTAGATATCTTCGTCTTTGCAACATCTGGCATCATCTTTGCTAGTTTGACCCGCTATACCAAGAGCATTTATCCTTCCTATGCGGTGCATGTGATTAATAATATTTTCGCGACATTACCATTTTTGCTGACTTTTTTACATAGGGTGTTTGGGTAAAATATTAGTTCGAGAGTTAGGAATGATAGCTTTTCAATTTAAGGAGGAAAATGAGAATGACAACATTAAAATGGTTTGCTGGAGGCAGAGAAAGACGTTGTGAAGCCATGACTATCATTGATTATCTACTGGAAGATATAGAGGATACGACTCAACTGACTCCCTTGAAAAATCAGTTAGTGATTTATAAACAACGATTAAAGGACGATGGGACCTCTACTCCATTTATTTTGAGTCAAATGAATGTTGACATCTCACGTGTGTTGATTGACAATAAGCTGATGTTATCAGAAAATCAAGCCGATCAGATCAAAAAATTGAGAGAATTATCAGCTATTCGCTATGGCTACTGATGAAGTACAGGGATAGGACTCTTTCTATAAATTTTCAGTCAAATAAATTGCATTCGTTTTCTTAAGCAGGTATACTAGTATAGTTAGATGAAAAATTCTGAAAATTTAAGAATAGAAAAGAGAACAAATCTTATGGCAAAAGATATTCGTGTCTTACTTTACTACCTTTACACTCCAATTGAAAATGCAGAGCAATTTGCTGCAGACCACTTGGCTTTCTGTAAATCAATCGGCCTTAAAGGCCGTATCCTAGTCGCTGACGAGGGAATTAACGGAACCGTTTCAGGTGACTACGAAACAACTCAAAAATACATGGACTACGTTCACAGCCTCCCAGGTATGGAAGAACTCTGGTTCAAGATTGACGAAGAAAATGAACAAGCCTTCAAGAAGATGTTTGTTCGCTACAAGAAAGAGATTGTCCACCTTGGTTTGGAAGACAACGACTTTGACAACGACATCAACCCACTTGAAACAACAGGTGCTTACTTGTCTCCAAAAGAGTTCAAAGAAGCCCTTCTTGACGAAGATACCGTTGTCCTTGACACACGTAACGACTATGAGTACGACCTAGGACATTTCCGTGGAGCTATCCGCCCAGATATCCGCAACTTCCGTGAGTTGCCACAATGGGTCCGTGATAACAAAGAAAAATTCATGGACAAGCGTGTCGTGGTTTACTGTACAGGTGGGGTTCGCTGTGAGAAATTCTCAGGCTGGATGGTCCGTGAAGGCTACAAAGATGTCGGCCAATTGCACGGAGGAATTGCTACTTACGGTAAGGACCCAGAAGTCCAAGGTGAACTTTGGGATGGGAAAATGTACGTCTTTGACGAGCGTATCGCCGTTGATGTCAACCATGTCAACCCAACTATCGTAGGAAAAGACTGGTTTGATGGAACACCATGTGAACGTTATGTCAACTGTGGAAATCCATTCTGTAACCGTCGTATCTTGACATCAGAAGAAAATGAAGACAAATACCTTCGTGGATGTTCACATGAGTGCCGTGTTCACCCACGTAACCGCTATGTTTCAGAAAATGAATTGACACAAGCTGAAGTTGTCGAGCGCCTAGCCGCTATCGGTGAAAGCTTGGATCAAGCAGCTACTGTATAAGATTAAACAGTCCTTAGGGGCTGTTTTTCTATGCTTTTTACTCAAAAATCTAAAGTTTGTTTCTGTATCTTTCAGGAAAATAAGGTATACTATATGTAAACGATTTCAAAGGAGTTTAGTTATGGTGAAAACATTTTTTATTCCAAATAAACAGAGCATTTTAGGAGAACAGGAAATTTTGACTGCCAAGTCCGTCTTGGCCTTGGTAGATGGTTTGGAGTCACATAGCTATGATGCTGTCTATCTCCGTCAGCCTCTTAATCGTCTCGAGTATATCGAGTGTGCGATAGTGGGGCAATCACAATTCCTCTTTAAGGTCAGTTATGCTGATGGTCAAAAGGCTTACCGTGTCGATCTTCCTGACCTACTCACGAAGACAGACTGGCAGATTATCAAAGCATTTTTAGATGCTCTGCTTGCTTATACAGGAACTGAGATTGAAGGACTAGATGGTTTTGATTTTGAAGCTTATTTCCAAGCAAGTATTCAAGCCCATCTGACAGACACTGCAGCCCGTTTTACGATTTGCCAAGGAATTTTTAATCCTGTTTTCTTTAGTCATGAGGACTTGAAAAGCTTTTTAGAAGAAGATGGCTTGGCACAGTTTGAAGCGCGTGTGCGTGCGGTTCAAGAGACAGATGCCTACTTTGCAAAAGTTTCCTTCTATCAGGATGGAGAAGGCCAAGTGCACGGTGTTTACCATCTGGCTCAAGGGGTCAAGACCGTTTTTCCGAGAGAACCATTTGTACCTGCAGCCTATATTGAGCAATTGGTGGATAAGGAAGTCCAGTGGGAAATTGACTTTGTTCAAATCACAGGAGATGGCTCTAAACCAGAAGACTATGAAGCCACTGCCCGCTTGAACTATGCAAAATTCCTAGAGTCACTACCATCAGCATCTTACCACCAACTAGACGCCAATCAATTAGAAGTGCAACCCATCTTAGACAAAGATTTTAAAGTATTAGCACAAGAAAAGTAAAGCAGGTCAAGTGACTTGCTTTTTTGACATAGAAAAAATCCTGCCATGAAAGACAGAATTAAAGTTTAAAGAAAGGCTAAGATACGAAGATAATCTCCAATCAGTGCCACTTCAGCTACAAAGAAGAGGAGGATAATCACTCCGTTCACAAGGACAGACAAGAATAATTGATAGAAGGAGTCGGTTTCACTTGATTGACTTGGTCTTGTAATGATATGGAGACTGGCAAGCAGAATGATTCCAATGCTAATCACACACAGGAGAGCTGTAAATCGTAGGCTATCAAAGAAGGCAAAGAAACTAGCAATAGCAGTGAGGAAGATTGGAATTGCCAAGAGTTGACTATATTGTTGGAGAACCTTTTCTAGCGTCCAGTCCTTTTCTTGATAGATAAATCGTCTCACGACGAAACTACCCAAGAGGAATGAAAAGAAGAAGAGTGTTGTTGCTACTAGGATAGAGATAATCGAAAAGAGATTCAATGAAGCAAATTGTTCAGGGAAGTGATTATGCATAGTTGCTATATGTCCATAGTAGGCTTGTTTGATGTGGTAGATACTAAAGAAAAAGGAAGACGCAGAAAACAGAATGAGCAAGAGAAAGGCTGTGTAACTGTGTGTGCTACTTGTTTCAAGCTTGCTTGTAGGAGATTTGAGAGCCTCCACTAGCCAAGACCAAAAATCAAGCGCTTGCTCTTTCCATCTATCCGTAGATTTTGGAGCTTGGTCGGGGATATAGGGACTTTCTAAGGATTGACTGATAAGAAGGGGCTCTTTCGTGGTTGGTTTTTGCTGAGGAAGTGCTTCTTGACTCTCTTCAGCTATAGTGACTTTTTCTGTTGCTTTAGAAAGGTCTTGCTCTTCCTCAGTAGAATCTAATGCTTTCTTTTCTTCTATTTCTGTTCTCGCTTCATCGTTTTCAGGCGTTTCAATTTTCTCTTCTTGCTGGCTTTCAAGTTCGACTTTAGCTTGAGAGACTTCCTCCTCTACTTGAGTATTTTTTTCAATTGGTGTATCGAGATCGGCTATCGTTTCTTCAGCCTTATCTGCAACCTCTTGAGCTTGCTCTTCAGGTTTGTTCTTGCTTGTTGTTTTTACAAAATCATTACTTTCAAACCATTCTTGTTTCATGGTAGAACCTCCTTTTTAGTTAGATAAATATGCTTCCATAGTAGCAGATGTAAGCGCTTTTGTCAACGTCTGATTGGTGTGGATACTAGAATGATATCATTATCAGCTCTAGCAATGAGTTGATCCTTGACACCAGCTTTTTCAGTTTTGTAAGGGTTACTTAATTCTGTGTATTTTGATCCAGGTTTTTCTCTTGTAGCTTGTAAGATAGAACCATAGTTACTTGAGATGTCCCAATTAATTCGTTGGCTTTCTTTTTGCGTCAGAGTGATTGAGAGATGGTCTTTAGAAGTTAATTCCACCTTGCCGTGAACTTGGATATTTTCAGCGTGGAAGTGATGTTCTGTTGACTCTAGCTGACTATCTGTAAGGTCTGTATCAAAGATATTGATAATATTTGGTGTTGTGAGTTTACTGTTTTTGATACGACTTCCTTCAATTCGGAGGAGATAGCTATTATTGGTATTGATGGTCGCATTTTCAAGACTAGCATTAGTGATACTGGTTTGACCGCGATTGGCTGAGATGTTGATCCCTTTTAGACTTCTTCCCTTTGGAACTTGGAGAATAACTTCATTAAAACGACTAGAGTAGCTACTTGCGATATGGAGAATCCCGCCAATTCCAGAAGAGAGAAATGGAGTTTCAGACAGTTTCTTATCAATGAGGCTTAGAGTTTTGTCGTTTTGATTTGTGACAAGATCTTGGTTAGCAGAAATAGATGGATGATAAGAAATATGGATTTGATCATCGAAAGAGTCTGTGATGGTGA
>NZ_JAJNSA010000118.1:0-7293 GCF_027497875.1 Streptococcus sp. SM3
AGTACCAGGAATGTCGCTATAGAAAAAGTCCCTAATAATTTCCTAAAATCTATATCTCTAGCAGAAAAAACAAGAAGCAACACATTTATATCTAACAATCCATCGCGATTTTTTGCAACTAGAAGCATAGCAATAAAAAATGCCGTTACTATTAATAATTGTTGCCAATGAAATCTAAAGTAATAGAGCGTTTTCGGAAAGTTCATCAACTCCTTTATCAACAGCACAATAATTGTAAAGTACAAGAGCAAACGATAAAGCGATAGAAAACTATCTAATCGAACAAAATAAGTAGTTGTGGCTAACGAAGCGACAACAACCCATATAAACAAGGTGAATAAATAAATTTTTTCTGAGATAAAACGATTGTTCATCACAACAGTCATCCAAACCTTTCCATCATGATCATAAAGTCTTATTACGGGTATCTATAAAAACCTCTCACAACTAAATAGCGACTATCCCTATTTTATCAAGGCTTGCAGTTTTTTTAAAAAATTACTGTTAGATACATTTTGAAATGTAATAACCGTCTAACTAGAGGGCGAAGCGGAGAAGTAGCTTTTTTTAGCAAGGCAATCATCTCTTGATTTCTACACAACACCTCAACATAGTATCGTTTTTTAGAAAGAGACATCTTTTGCTTTGATATGTTCTGAATATTACTCATCAGGATACGCGCCTTTATTTGATCTATAAATTGATCATCATGGATATTCCAGCTTGTCATCAACTGATCAACTTTTCCTAGTTCTTCCAATTGATAGTTCATTCGATTAGGATTATACTGTCCCATCGCAGAACCTGTTCTACCCGAGACATAAACATAATAACAAGTTTGTGAAAAGGAAACTGTATGAACACATTCAAATACATTTAGATTGAAACGAACATCTTCTCCTAAATCATAGGATTCAAAGACAATTTGATGCTCCTCCAGAAATTCTCTACGGTAAATTTTATTCCAAACAGTATACATCATGTCTGTTAACCATAATTCTTGAAAAAGCCCAATAAAATCACTTTTGTCTTTTTTCCCTTCAGCAGGAAGTATTTTTGCCGATCGAGTTATTTCTGATAAGTTCTTTTCAATCGAATTATAGTAACTAAACACCAATAAGTCTAATTGGGAATCTAATTGACTTTCCACATCTGAAAATAGATTTCCCACAAGATAGTCATCCGCATCCACAAAATAAATGAACTCGCCTTTTGATTTGGTTAAACCAAAATTACGGGCTGAACCGACACCCTTATTTGGAATATGATAGGCTGCGATATTTGCAAACTGATTCGCATAATCCTCACAGATTTGACCGCTCTGATCTTCGGAGCCATTATCAATCAACAAAATTTCCAAATCCGCATAATTTTGAGCAAGTAGACTATCTATACAACGAGGAAGATAATTCTCTACATTGTATACCGGTATAATGACTGAATACTTCAACATAATCCCCTAAAATTCTCTCACTTCATCCCTTGTATAGCGAAAGCCAGCTTCAATAAATGCAATCGGTACAACAAATATTTGATTCTATTTGGAATAGATTTCACTTCACTATACGTTATTTTATTATTTTCTAATTCCTGTTTCACTTCACCTGTAATCTCACTATAATGTTTATGCAATTTAGCTTTATATAAACTGGCTAGTATGTGAGTCAAACCATTTACATAATAAAGCTGTGAGATGTGTAACTCCTCTTGGTTCAATTGAAAACGAACAAAATCAGAATAAAAAACTTCTTTGTAGAACCCAAACATATCTCTAAACTTCTTCTCATTCCAAGACTGTGTAATGGAATCCGGGTTATCGATTAAGTAGTGATAGTACTTCTGATTTGTCGCATAAACCTTCTTTGCTGAAAGAAAAAGCTTGTAATTGGTTCCAAGATCCTCATAGTATTTACCAATTGGAAACTGAACGTTATGATCAGTGAATAAGGATTTTCGATAGATTTTGTCATTAGCGAAACCAGTAATATAACTATGCTTCAGCATTTGCACAAAAGCATCTTTACCTTCAAAGACTTGAGTCTCTACTGGATCTGAAATAATCATATCTTCTTCACCCTTGACAAACTCACGATTAAAAGAAATAATATCAAATTTTTGAGATTCTAGCGCTTCTGCCAAGGCTATAAAGGTATCTGGCTCAATCCAATCATCTGAATCTGGGAAATAAACATATTCTCCTTTGGCCTGAGAAATACCCGTATTCCGAGCTTCCGAAAGCCCGCCATTCTCCTTATGAATAACTGATATAAAGTCATACGCTTTCACATAGTCATCACAAATTTGAGGCGAACGATCAGTACTTCCGTCATCCACAAGTATGATGTCATAGTTTTTCCACTCTTGAATCAGGATACTCTTAAGACAACGGTCTAAATACTTTTCGACATTATAAACTGGAATAACGACAGTTAAAAGTGGTTTCATAATTATATTTCCTAATGTATAGTCTATGTTAGATCCTCTCCACCCTTATTCAACCAAGTTACAACATTAAAATAGCGGTGGTACGTTTTCAAATCAATGCCAACGTGTCCTTGCTTTTCAGCTGATTTAAAATGAACTAAGGAAGGTAAGCCACTATAATTCTTCGAAGAGAAGATAACCTTACCTTTGTATGGAAGCTCTTCAAACTCTTTCATCAACTCATAAGTGCAAGCATCATTATCATTGAACTTGAAATATAAATTATTCCAATGAATTCTTTCCAAACGGCGTTGCCATTTCTGAGAAGCTTCTTTTTCATCTGCATAATGCAAAAAATGAAGTTCAATATCATCAAGAAGTGCTAGAGGGTAGGCATTATCAAAGTCTTTGATATATTTTGATTCCTTAACAAATTTTAAGGGGATATCTCCACTCAAATAATGTTTTAAATTCTTAAGCATCTTAATGTAATCAGGTGAAAAGATAAACATCCCTACAAATGGAGTTTGGTAAGGCAAGCCCAATTCTTGATAAACTTTTCCTGCCCAACAATTATCACAAATAATCGTAAAATTCTTATTCTTGAGTCTTCGCCGAGGAATAAAATTAATAATTGGATAAACGATTGGTTTTAATTTATTCTTAATTGTTTCAGTATTCATCTTAATATTTCTTATATAGCTCCGAAAAATTCCGAATATAACTTTGTAAGGAGAAGAGTTCTTTTTGACGTTTGACTGATGCCTTGCCAAATTGCTCTCTCTTCTCAGTGTTCTCGGCTAAATCTTGAATAGCCTTCGACAATTCTGCAGGCTGATTTGGAGTGGCTAAGAGACCGTTTTCACCCTCTTTAACCATTTCACAGACACCACCATGACGATAACCCACTACAGGTTTTCCACAAGCCATGGCTTCGAGGACGACTGTTGGGAGAGGATCTGGATTGGTACTTGGCAAGACAAAGATATCAAACATATTATAGAGTTCTGTCGTCTTGCTATAATAGTCAATACGCTTGATTTGACCAGCTACCGGTGAGCCTGAGATTGCTTTTTCCAGTTCATCCACGCGCCACTCTTCCCCCTCAAATGCACTACCTGCTAAAAAGGCTACCGCTTTTAGATTGGCCTGTAAGATTGGAGTAACAGCTTCTAGGAAGTCCCCTTGCCCTTTCCAGGCATTCACTCGACCAACCATACCGATAACAAGCGCGTCTTGTGCGATCCCAAATTGGTCACGAACAGCGCTAGCAGCCATCACCTGATAGACAGCATTGTCAACACCATTATAAATGACTTGAACCTGGTCGTCTTTCACATAGCGAGACTGCTTAACATGGTTTGCTACAGCATTTGAAACTGTCACAATCGTATCAGCATAACGCCCCATCAAAAAGTTGATGAAATCAGAAATTGCTTTTGGTTTGACGATAATTTCATGGACATGCCAAATCAAAGGAAGTTTCAACTTCCGTTTGAGATAAATTCCCTCAAGTACCGCAGTTGTATTGTTGTGAACGAGAGTAATCCCATTCTCTTTAGCATATTTAGCAATTTGTTTGGAGTAACGGTTATAGGAGCCAAAGTACTCAAGAATCCCTTTTGGATTAAAATATTTCCGGCGCAAAATTGGGTAATCAATAACTTTAACCTTTGCACCGACCTCTTCTAAAGCACCCACTAATACACCGTCGTTGGGTAAAATAACATGTGCTTCAAAAGCATCTTTATCCAAACCCTTAATAAGCTCCAGCAAAACCTTGTCAGCACCATACATTTCGGCACCAGCATGGAGATATAATATTTTCTGCATTTCTAACCTTTAAATACTTTCTCGTAGTCTGTGACAATCTTTTCCCAAGTAAAGGCTTCAGCAATCCGTTGACTTGATTTCTGATTGAGATCTTCGATTGCTTGAGCGTCTAATTGTTCAGCTTGATCGATGACATGTGCCAATTGATCTTTCTTCCAATAAAGTGCCCCATCTTCACCGACTTCACGGTTAAAACCAACATCCAACAAGAGATTGAGCTTAGTAGACTCAAGAGCCTCAAGAAGGGATGGATTGGTACCACCTACTTCATGACCATGGAAATAAGCAAAAGCATTCTCACGAATGTATTTAAGCAATTCTTGATCGTAGACCGTCCCGACAAACTTCACTCGAGGATCTTGATCAAATCCTGTATCCTTACGTAACTGTTCATAGAACTTGTTTTGTTCTACATTGGTAATCAGAACAAAATCTTTTTGGGAGTTTGACTGCATAAAGCCACGAATCATGGCCTCATAGTTGTTTTCGGGTACAAAGCGACCTACGACAAGGTAGTAATTCCCTTCGGAGACTTGCTTATCCGCAAACCAAGCCCGTACTTTCTCGTCCTCTTTGTTCAAGATAGACTTACTTGTATCGGTTCCATAGGCGATATAGGTGGTCTTAGGTTGATACTTAGCATAGTCCTTCTGGATATAGGCTTCGATGTTCTTGCTATCACAGATTAAAAGATCCGCATGTTTAACCATAAGTTGCTCAGAAAATTTCCAATACTTACGGACTGGAAGGCTCCACTTCGCACGAAGCCACTCATGACCATCTGGATTGACCATCAGAGTTCCTCCGATAGCCTTGACTTTCTTTTTAATCCCTGAAATAAAGGGACCAATCCGGCAAGCCAAGACATAGAAAATCGGTGCCTGATCCTTGTTTTCTTTTGCGATTTCAATCGCCTTATTGAGAGCTGCGATATCATAAGCAATGGCACGCGCAGGACCGATATTAGGGACATCAATGTTATAACAAATAGCACCGTTATGCTCGAAAGTATCTGCAGTAATTTCTGATTTTTCTGAATTCTCCCGCATACAAGCCACATAATACTGGATATTTTTGTCTTGTTGGAATTCTGTCAACTTCTCAACAAAGGTTTCAAAACCACCATATTTTGCTGGAATACCTTTGGAACCAACGATATAAATTGATTGTGTCATTTTTCTCCTAACATGGAAAGGACGAAGTAGGTATTTTCCTACTTCGCTCCTTCTTTTCTAAGTACAACCTTCACGGTCTTGAGCAGGATCTGAATATCTCTCCAGATCGTCCAACCATCCATGTACGCAACGTCGAGTTTGACCACTTCGTCAAAATCTGTAATCTCACTGCGTCCGCTCACTTGCCAAAGGCCTGTAATCCCTGGCTTGAAACTGAGTCGGCATTTTTGGGCTGGCGTATAGTCTTGGTATTCGTCTACCGTTGGAGGACGAGTCCCGACCAAACTCATATCACCGATCAGAACATTGTAAAATTGTGGCAATTCATCAAGACTGGTCTTACGGATAAAGCGTCCGATTGGTGTTACCCGTGGATCATTTTCCATCTTAAACATCCCACCTGTCATGGTGTTTTGCGCCATCAGATCTTTTTTAATCTCTTCGGCATCCACGCGCATGGAGCGGAATTTATAGAAGTTAAAATACCGTCCGTTCTTTCCGACCCGCTTCTGTACAAAGAAGGCAGGTCCGCCATCTTTGCGGATTAGAGGGACCAAAACGATACTCACTAGTCCACAAATCAAGAGACCAAAGAGGGCTCCCGCAATGTCCAAAAGACGTTTAGCAAAGACGTGACTCGGCTTGTAGAAATTGGTTGAGAAAGTGACGACACTTAATCCCCCGACTTCTCGAACCCGTTTATTGCCTAAGGAAGCGAAGTTAAAGGCATTGAGATTAACCGATACATCGATCCCCATACTCTCAAACTCCGAGACGAAGTCACTAATATTGTAGTCCTCACTTGGCAGATTAATAAACACTTCATCTACCACTTCCTTGGTCACAAAGTTCATCATTTGATCCGGCTGCACCACCCTTACGCCTGAGTGAGTAAAATCCGTATCGTCCATGACGGTGACACCGATCAGTTCCCCATGATAAAGGCTAGGCGAATGCAGAATATCAAATACCTTTTCCATCCGACTGGTCGCTGTGATCAAGAAAATCTTTCGCGAACTCTTCCGCCGCGGCGAAACAGACTTCCGGTATCTCTTGAGCAAGAGATCCATGATATAGACGGAAAACGTATTGAAAAGAAAGAAGTAAATCATCCCCCGACGAGAGATGGAAAAGACCCCATCGAGCATAAAAGAGGTAAAAGTGATCCCAACAGCGAAAAATACATTGTATTTCAAGACCTGAAAGAGCTCATCCAGGTAACCCCTGCTATAAAAGCGATAAGCAATATTGCTAATGTAAAAGGATACAAAATGCAAGAGATAGAGAATAGCAATTGTCTGCGACGTGTATTCTGCATCCTTAAAAAGACTCACAATGTAAGCTGAAAATAGGACAGCTAAACTTTGAAAGAGAACAATATTTAGTTTTTCCAGTTCAATTCTTTCTTCTCCCATTTTCCCTCAATCCTATTCTTTACTTTTTCCCATACTCTCCGTAAGATCCATATCCACCATATGAACCATACTCAGCAGCTTTAATGTTAAATTTATTGAGCACTACTCCCAAGAAAGGTGTGCCTGTTTGTTCTAATTGGTCCTTGGCTTTTTGGACAGCCTTGCGTCCATTGGCACCAGATTCTGTGATCAAGACAGTTCCATCACAGCGTTGGGCGATAATAGCCGCATCGATCACGACCCCGATTGGAGGCGTATCAACAATGATGTAGTCAAAATGCTCACGCAGGGCATCCATCATCACAGTGAAGTTCTTGCTTTGCAAGAGACCTGTTGGGTTTGGTGCTACCTGTCCAGACTCGATGATATCCAAGTTTGGAAAATCAGTCGCATACAAGATTTGGTCCAATTGGCTACGGCCAGATAAGAAGTCGGTCAAGCCTTGG
>NZ_JAJNSA010000015.1:0-38450 GCF_027497875.1 Streptococcus sp. SM3
AATGTCAAGGTCCTCTGTCAGGAGAAAGACTTGGAGCATTTATCAGAAATTTTTGGTCAACATTATCGCTTGATTGTGTCAAAAACAAAGGATTTGAGTCAAGATGATTGCTGTTAAAACTTGCGGAAAGCTCTATTGGGCAGGTGAATATGCTATTTTAGAGCCAGGGCAGTTGGCCTTGATAAAGGCCATTCCCATCTATATGAAGGGCGAGATTGCTTTTTCTGATAGTTACCGTATCTACTCAGATATGTTTGATTTCGTAGTGGACTTGACACCAAATCCTGACTACAGCTTGATTCAAGAAACGATTGCTTTAGTGCAAGATTTCCTCGTTTATCGTGGGCAGACCTTGCGACCTTTTTCTCTAGAAATCCGTGGAAAAATGGAACGAGAAGGGAAAAAGTTTGGTCTGGGTTCTAGTGGCAGCGTCGTTGTCTTGGTCATCAAGGTTCTGCTAGCTCTATATAATTTTTCGGTTGATCAGGATCTCTTGTTCAAGCTGGCCAGTGCTGTCTTGCTTAAGCGCGGAGACAATGGTTCTATGGGGGACCTTGCCTGTATTGTGGCAGAGGATTTGGTTCTCTACCAGTCATTTGATCGCCAGAAGGTGGTTGCTTGGTTGGAAGAAGAAAACTTAGCGACTGTTTTAGAGCGTGATTGGGGCTTTTCAATCTCACATGTACAACCTGCCCTAGAATGTGATTTCCTAGTGGGATGGACCAAGAAAGTGGCTGTATCGAGTCACATGGTCCAGCAAATCAAGCAAAATATCAATCAGAATTTTTTAAGTTCCTCAAAAGAAACGGTGGTTTCTTTGGTAGAAGCCTTGGAGCAGGGGGAATCAGAAAAAATTATCGAGCAAGTAGAAGTCGCCAGCCGGCTTTTAGAAAGCTTGAGCGCAGATATTTACACGCCTTCGCTTAGACAGTTGAAAGAAGCTAGTCAAGATTTGCAAGCTGTTGCCAAGAGTAGCGGCGCTGGTGGTGGTGATTGTGGTATTGCCTTGAGTTTTGATGAGCAATCAACTGAAACCCTAAAAAACCGTTGGGCCGATCTGGGGATTGAGCTCTTATACCAAGAAAGGATAGGACATGACGACAAATCGTAAGGATGAGCACATCCGCTATGCCCTTGAGCAGAAAAGTTCCTATAATAGCTTTGATGAGGTGGAGTTGATTCATTCTTCCTTGCCTCTTTACGACCTGGATGAAATCGATCTGTCGACAGAGTTTGCTGGTCGAAAGTGGGATTTTCCTTTTTATATCAATGCCATGACGGGTGGAAGCGATAAGGGGAGAGAAATCAATCAAAAGCTGGCTCAAGTGGCGGAAGCCTGTGGTATTTTATTTGTAACAGGTTCTTATAGCGCAGCCCTCAAAGATCCAGCAGATGACTCTTTTTCTGTCAAGTCTGATCATCCAAATTTCCTTCTTGGAACCAATATTGGATTGGACAAGCCTGTCGAGTTAGGACTTCAGACTGTAGAAGAGATGCATCCTCTTCTCTTGCAAGTGCATGTCAATGTTATGCAGGAATTACTGATGCCAGAGGGGGAAAGGAAGTTCAGATGCTGGCAATCGCATCTAGCAGACTATAGCAAGCAAATCTCTGTTCCGATTGTCCTCAAGGAAGTGGGCTTTGGAATGGATGTGAAGACCATCAAGAGAGCCTATGAATTGGGCGTTCGAACCTTTGACCTGTCAGGTCGTGGTGGCACCAGCTTTGCTTATATCGAAAACCGTCGCAGTGGTCAACGTGACTACCTCAATCAATGGGGCCAGTCCACCATGCAGGCCCTTATCAATGCCCAAGACTGGAAAGACAAGGCTGAACTCTTAGTTAGTGGAGGTGTTCGCAATCCGCTGGATATGATTAAGTGTTTGGTCTTTGGTGCTAAGGCTGTAGGACTATCTCGAACAATTCTGGAATTGGTTGAAACCTATTCAGTCGAAGAAGTGCTTGATATTGTCCAAGGCTGGAAAGCAGATCTACGCTTGATCATGTGTGCCCTTAATTGTGCAACCATAGCAGATTTGCAAAAAGTAGACTATCTTCTTTATGGAAAATTAAAAGAAGCAAAAGATCAGATGAAAAAGGCGTAACCACCGCCTTTTTTCCATCTTCAGACCGAGGTGACTTTTTTGAAGTGTGATAAAATAGAAGGGAGAGGATGAACCTATGAGAAAATTTAAAGTCTTTTTATTTATCGAAGCCTGTCTTCTGACAGGAGCTCTGATTTTGATGGTATCAGAGCATTTTTCGCGTTTTCTGCTGATTTTATTCCTCTTTTTGCTTTTGATTCGTTATTACACTGGTAAAGAGGGCAATAACCTTCTTTTAGTGGTGGCAAGCATTCTCTTCTTTTTCATCATCATGCTCAATCCCTTTGTGATTCTAGCTATTTTTGTTGCGGTTATCTATAGCCTCTTTCTTCTTTATCCGATGATGAACCAGGAAAAAGAGCAGACAAATTTGGTTTTTGAAGAGGTGGTAACGGTTAAGAAGGAGAAAAATCGTTGGTTTGGAAATCTCCATCATTTTTCAAGTTACCAGACTTGCAAGTTTGATGATATCAATCTCTTTCGCCTCATGGGTAAGGACACTATTCATCTGGAGAGGGTGATTCTAACCAATCATGACAATGTCATTATCCTCAGAAAGATGGTAGGAACGACCAAAATCATTGTGCCTGTAGATGTGGAAGTCAGTCTCAGCGTTAACTGTCTCTATGGTGATTTGACTTTCTTTAACCAGCCCAAGCGATCCCTCCGCAATGAACACTATCATCAAGAAACAAGAGACTATCTCAAGAGTAACAAGAGTGTCAAGATTTTTTTGACCACTATGATTGGCGATGTGGAGGTGGTCAGAGGATGAAAAAACAAGTATATGTAATGATTGCTCTCACCTCCATCTTATTTGTCTTATTTCTGTCCCACAGCTTGCTGGACATCCTTGACTTTGACTGGTCTATTTTCTTGCACGATGTCGAAAAAACAGAAAAATTTATCTTTTTGTTGTTGGTATTCAGCATGTCCATGACCTGTCTCTTAGCCCTATTTTGGCGAGGCGTTGAAGAATTTTCTCTAAGAAAAACGCAAGCTAATCTCAAGCGTTTATTGGCAGGGCAAGAAGTGGTTCAGCTTGCAGATCCAGATTTGGATGCCAGTTTCAAGTCCTTGTCAGGTAAGCTTAACCTTTTGACAGAAGCTCTTCAAAAAGCTGAAAATCACAGTCTTGCTCAAGAAGAGGAAATCATCGAGAAAGAACGGAAGAGGATTGCTCGGGATTTGCACGATACAGTCAGTCAGGAGTTGTTTGCGGCCCACATGATTTTATCGGGTATCAGTCAGCAGACTTTGAAATTGGATAGAGAAAAGATGCAGACCCAGTTGCAGAGTGTCACAGCTATTTTAGAAACCGCCCAGAAGGATTTGCGGGTCTTGCTCTTGCATTTGCGACCAGTTGAGCTGGAACAGAAGAGTTTGGTTGAAGGGATTCAAATCCTCTTAAAAGAGCTTAAGGACAAGAGTGATCTCAAGGTTAGTTTCAAGCAAAATGTGACGAAATTGCCCAAGAAAATCGAGGAGCATATCTTCCGTATCTTGCAAGAGTTGGTCAGCAATACCCTCCGCCATGCCCAGGCATCTTGTTTGGATGTTTACCTCTATCAGACAGATTTTGAATTGCAACTGAAGGTGGTGGATAATGGGATTGGTTTCCAGTTAGGGAGCTTAGACGACTTGAGTTATGGACTGCGAAACATCAAGGAGCGAGTCGAAGATATGGCTGGAACAGTTCAACTCTTGACAGCTCCCAAGCAAGGGCTGGCAGTTGATATCCGTATTCCCCTGTTAGATAAGGAATGATAAAGGAGTAAAGATGAAAATTTTACTAGTAGATGACCATGAAATGGTCCGCTTGGGCTTGAAAAGCTACTTTGACCTCCAAGATGATGTAGAAGTTGTGGGTGAGGCTACAAACGGATCTCAAGGCATTGACTTAGCCTTGGAATTGCGTCCAGATGTCATTGTCATGGATATTGTCATGCCTGAGATGAATGGAATTGATGCGACCTTGGCCATCCTCAAAGAATGGCCTGAAGCCAAGATTTTGATTGTGAGCTCTTATTTAGACAATGAAAAAATCATGCCCGTCTTAGATGCAGGTGCTCGTGGCTATATGCTCAAGACTTCTAGTGCAGACGAACTACTCCATGCCGTCCGTAAGGTGGCTGCTGGGGAGTTGGCTATTGAGCAAGAGGTCAGCAAGAAGGTCGAGTACCACCGCAATCACATAGAACTACATGAGGACCTGACTGCGCGTGAGCGAGATGTTCTCCAACTCATCGCCAAGGGCTACGAAAATCAGCGTATCGCAGACGAACTTTTTATCTCTCTCAAGACGGTCAAGACCCATGTGTCCAATATCCTAGCCAAACTTGAGGTCAGCGATCGTACCCAGGCTGCAGTCTATGCCTTTCAGCACCACTTGGTGGGGCATGAGGAGTTTTAGATGAGTCTAACAGATTTACTTGAGGAGCTAGAAGCAGCAAAAAATCCTAAAAAAGCAGGGCCTATGGAGGCCTATATGCGCCATCAATTTTCCTTTCTAGGCGTTGCGGCGCCAGAAAGAAATAAACTCTATAAAAAATACTTTCCAGAAGCGAAAAAAACAAAGATTATCGATTGGGATTTTGTAGATACTTGCTGGGAAAAAGAGTCTAGAGAATACCAGTATGTGGCCGCCAATTATTTGAAAGCAATGCAGTCTTATCTAAAAGGAAGCGATTTGCCTAAGCTAGAGCAGTTGGTTGTTACCAAGCCTTGGTGGGATACGGTAGATATCCTAGATCGAGTAGTAGGGAGTTTGGTGTATGACCGCCCTGAACTAGAAGAAATAATCTTAAAATGGAGCCTATCAGATAATATCTGGCTGAGACGAGTCGCTATTGACCACCAGTTGTTAAGAAAAGAGAAGACCAATGTTCAATTACTGGAAAAGATTCTGCTTCATAATTTGAATCAAACAGAATTCTTTATCAATAAAGCCATTGGCTGGGCTCTAAGAGACTACTCCAAAACCAATTCAACTTGGGTAGCAGGCTTCATTGAGAAAAACAAGGAAAGAATGACTGAACTTAGTATCAAAGAAGCGAGCAAGTACCTCCAGCATCATTGAAAAGCGCATTCATTACTTGAAAAAAGTCGCTCATTTATGTTATAATAGACTGTATTTAAAAAATTTTAAGGAGAAATGACAGAATGTCTGTATCATTTGAAAACAAAGAAACAAACCGTGGTGTCTTGACTTTCACTATCTCTCAAGACCAAATCAAACCAGAATTGGACCGTGTCTTCAACTCAGTGAAAAAATCTCTTAATGTTCCAGGTTTCCGTAAAGGTCACCTTCCACGTCCTATCTTCGACAAAAAATTTGGTGAAGAGTCACTTTACCAAGACGTTATGAACGCTCTTTTGCCAAATGCTTATGAAGCAGCTGTAAAAGAAGCTGGTCTTGAAGTAGTTGCTCAACCAAAAATTGACGTAACTTCAATGGAAAAAGGTCAAGACTGGGTTATCACTGCTGAAGTTGTTACAAAACCTGAAGTAAAATTGGGTGACTACAAAAACCTTGAAGTATCAGTAGATGTTGAAAAAGAAGTAACTGACGCTGACGTTGAAGAGCGTATCGAACGCGAACGCAACAACTTGGCTGAATTGGTTATCAAAGAAGCAGCTGCTGAAAACGGCGACACTGTTGTCATCGACTTCGTTGGTTCTATCGACGGTGTTGAATTTGATGGTGGAAAAGGTGAAAACTTCTCACTTGGACTTGGTTCAGGTCAATTCATCCCTGGTTTCGAAGACCAATTGGTAGGTCACTCAGCTGGCGAAACTGTTGATGTTATCGTAACATTCCCAGAAGACTACCAAGCAGAAGACCTTGCAGGTAAAGAAGCTAAATTCGTGACAACTATCCACGAAGTAAAAGCTAAAGAAGTTCCAGCTCTTGACGATGAACTTGCAAAAGACATCGACGAAGAAGTTGAAACACTTGCTGAATTGAAAGAAAAATACCGCAAGGAATTGGCTGCAGCTAAAGAAGAAGCATACAAGGATGCAGTTGAAGGTGCAGCAATTGATAAAGCTGTAGAAAACGCTGAAATCGTAGAACTTCCAGAAGAAATGATCCACGAAGAAGTTCACCGTTCAGTAAACGAATTCCTTGGAAACTTGCAACGTCAAGGTATCAACCCTGACATGTACTTCCAAATCACTGGAACTACTCAAGAAGATCTTCACAAACAATACGAGGGAGAAGCTGAGTCACGTACTAAGACTAACCTTGTTATCGAAGCAGTTGCCAAAGCTGAAGGATTTGATGCTTCAGAAGAAGAAATCCAAAAAGAAGTTGAGCAATTGGCTACAGACTACAACATGGAAGTTGCACAAGTACAAAGCTTGCTTTCAGCTGATATGTTGAAACACGATATCACAATCAAAAAAGCTGTTGAGTTGATTACAAGCACAGCAACAGTTAAATAATCTTATACTCTTCGAAAATCTCTTCAAACCACGTCAGCGGCGCCTTACCGTACTCAAGTACAGCTTGCGGCTAGCTTCCTAGTTTGCTCTTTGATTTTCATTGAGTATTAATAAACAAAAATCCCACCTGAATTGGTGGGTTTTCTTATGCACTATTTTCCAAAAATCTCTTTGATGTCTGCGTCTGTAATCCCAATCATGGCGGGGATGCTATCCCAGTTTTCTTCGGTCAGGATGTAGGATTGCTCAGAGGTGCTTGATGTGGCTGTTTCAGAGAGAGCTGGTTGCTTTTCTTCAACATTCTCTAGTAGATCACTGAAACGTTCAATCAGATAGGTTTTCCGGGCAGTTCCGATATGTTGAGTAGCATAGTCAAAGGCCTGTAATTCGCCTAGTAAGATAAGCTTGCTTTTGGCGCGTGTAATGGCTGTATAGATGAGATTGCGCTCCAGCATACGCCTACTAGCACTGGTGATAGGTAGGATGACAACAGGGAACTCACTTCCCTGTGATTTATGGATACTCATGGCATAGGCCAAGCGAATTTTGTACCATTCGTTACGTGGGTAAGAGACCTCGTTGCCATCAAAATCAATGACAATCTCGTCTTGTTTCGACTCAGTGTATTTTCCAGGAATCAGGTCTGTGATAGCCCCTAAATCTCCATTAAAGACATTGATTTCAGCATCGTTGACCAGGTGAATGACCTTATCTCCCTTACGATAGTGGCACTGGGGAGCTTCAAAACTGAGTTGGTCTTTTTGTGGTGGATTAAGGAGGTCTTGCATGAGTTGGTTGATGGCATCAATCCCTGCTGTTCCTCGGTACATGGGCGCCAGAACTTGGATATCACGGGCAGGGATACCACTTCTTAGGGCAGCGCCTAAGATTTTCTCAATCGTAGCAGGAATATGGCCACTAGCAATTTCAAAGTAGGAACGGTCTGCTTTTTTCTGGGTGAAATCAGCTGGCAGGATGCCCTGTCTAATCTGACTAGCTAGGGTGACGATGGTTGATTCTTCGCTTTGTCGGTAAATTTTTTCCAAACGAGTCTGAGGAATCAAGGGAATATGAAGCAGATCCGCTAGAACCTGTCCAGGGCTGACAGACGGTAGTTGGTCGCTGTCACCCACGATGAGGATCTTACTGTTCGAAGAGATGTTGGAGAAGAGTTGGTTGGCCAGCCAAGTATCCACCATGGAAAATTCATCTACGATGATAAAGTCAGCATCCAGATAATCTTCCAGATGACTGGTATCATCGTCCCCTGTCATTCCCAAATGGCGGTGTATGGTCGCGCTAGGCAAACCTGTCAATTCATTCATGCGCCGAGCGGCTCGGCCAGTTGGAGCAGCAAGAAGAATAGGTAGGTTGCTTTTTTTCCTGAGGTCAAGTCCTTCTAAAAGGGCATAAACAGCGATGATCCCATTGATAACCGTTGTCTTACCAGTACCAGGTCCACCTGTTAGGATAAAGACCTTGTTCTGGATAGCATCACAAATAGCTTGTTTTTGAATGTTATCATACTCAATCTCCAAATCTTCTTCGACAGTAGCGATATGTTTTTGAATGGTTTTTAAATCCTGGCTCTTCTGTTTTCCTTTTTCAAGGATACGAACCAAGTGACTGCGGATGCCTTCCTCGGCGAAAAAGAGGCTGTTGTCAAAAATCTTGGTATCAATCTGCTGAACCTTGTCTTCTTCGATCAGGTAGGAGAGTTCTTGGGCCACTTGGCTGGGATCCAGTTCCACGGGGCGGGAAGACTCAAGTAGGGTTAGAGTTTGTTCTAGCAGATCTCGTGCTTCAACATAGGTGTCCCCTGTTTCCATACAGGCCTGAAAAAGACTGTGAACTAGACCGGCGCGGAAGCGTTCAGGAGCCTGACTTTCTATGCCTAGTTCTTCCGCTAATTGGTCAGCAATGGTAAAGCCCAAGCCCTTGATATCCTCGACTAACTGGTAGGGATAATTTTCAACCACATCAAGGGTTTCTTCCTTGTAAAAGTCTTGAATCTGAAAGGCTAGTTTGTTGGGAATGCCGTAGTTGGCTAGCTTGGCCAAGACCATCTCTGTTCCGTAGTTGAGGCGGAGAGTAGAGACGAAGGCCTCGCGATTTTTAGCAGAGAGTCCTGAGATACCTTCTAGCTTTTCTGGGTGTTGCAGAATTTCGTCAATGGTATTGTCGCCATAGGTATCTACAATTTTCTGAGCTGTCTTGAGACCAATCCCCTTGAAATGGCTACTTGAAAAGTACTTGACCAAGCCCTTGCTAGTTGGTTTTGCTCTTTCATACCGGCTGATTTGCAGTTGTTCCCCATACTTGGAGTGCTGGACAATTTGTCCCCAAAAAGTATAGTCTTCTCCCTCAATCACATCAGCCATAGTGCCCGTGACAATGATTTCAAAATCATCAAAATCCTCTGCGTCCGTATCTTCGATTTCTAGGAGGAGGATGCGATAAAAATTGCTGGGATTTTCAAAAATAATCCGTTCAATGGTTCCTGAAAAATAAACTTCCATAAAATTCCTTTGTATGAATAGGTGAGAGTTTGGGGGTATTATAGTCAATAAACGATTACTTCTCACGATAGAAGAAGAGGCTGAGATTCTTGATTCTCGGCCTCTTAGGTTTCTTAAAATGTTCCGATACGGGTGATTGGCCAGAAGCGGAATTTAGCTTCCCCTGTGATATCTTTTGCTTTGAAGGTACCTACGTGGCGGCTGTCGCTAGAAACCAGGCGGTCGTCTCCGAGGAGAAGGTATTCTCCTTCTGGGACAGTAAAGCTAAAGTTGGTGTTGTAGTTGACATCAACTGTGAAGGCTTGGGCTTTTTCAGCGATACTTCTAAAGAAAGTTCCTTTATTTCCTTCAAAGCCCTTGCCTGAGTAAGTGCTTTGGAGTTTGTCATCCTTGAAGCGTTTGATGTAGTCAGCTAGGTAAGGCTCATCTGTCTCTTTATCATTGATGTAAAGTTTATCGTTTTCGTAACGGATGGTGTCTCCAGGCATTCCGATGACACGTTTGACAATGTCCTTATTGCCATCTTCCTCATGGGCAACCACGATATCAAATCGGTCAATAGGTAGGTGTTTGACAACAAAGAGGATTTCGCCATCCGCTAGGGTAGGATCCATAGAATGCCCTTCTACGCGAACATTACTCCAAAAAAAGATACGACTTAAAGCTAGTAATGATAGAATCAGGAGGAACAATCCCCACTCTTTTAAGAAATTTTTAAATGAATTCATAACTTACCTTTCTAAGCGTTTTTTCGCTTTTTCAGTATTTTTAAAGTGCAGTTTGGCACAGAAGTTAAGTCCCTGCATTCCATAGGCCTGCAAAATCTGGCTAGCCACCTTATCAGAAGCCGTTCCAGCTCCACTTGGAAGTTGATAGCCCAGCTCTAGTCCCAGATTTTCAAGATTTTCTAGAAAGAGATCACGCGCAATGATGGAAGAAACTGCGACAGCCAAGTATTTGCCCTCAGCCTTTTCTTCTAAGCTGATAGGATTGCTGAAACGATTGGTCTCTTGTGCCAAGTACTTGTCATAATTTTTAGCACTGGTAAAGGCATCAATCACAATTTTCTCAGGCTGAATGCCTTTTTGAAGAAGGAGGTAGATAGCCTGGTTATGGAGGGCTACCTTAACAGAAACAGCATTGTAGCGTTCTCCAATGACCTCATTGTACTTACTTGGTGAGAGAAGCAGTGCCTGGTGCTGGATTTTTTCTTTGAGGATAGGGGCAATCTGACGGATTTTTTGGTCTGTCAGAGTCTTAGAATCCCCCACACCTAGTTTTCGCAAGAAGGCATGCTGGTCAGGTGTGACAAAGGAAGCCACAACTGCAAGTCCACCAAAGTAGGAACCATTTCCTACCTCATCTGTCCCAATCAAAGGGAGATTTTGCCCGCTGGTTTCCTCTACAACTTGATAGCCAAAGAAATTGGCGTATTTCTCAGCTCCTTCACCCTGAAGCAAGACCTTTCCAGAAGTATAGATAGAAACCGTTGCTTGAGGTAGTCGCAAAAAGTAGCGAATATAGGGATTCTTGCTGGGAGCCAGACTGGTTTGATAGTGTTCAAGAAAAGCCTGAATCTCCTTTTCACTAGGTGTGAGTGTTATACTTGCCATAGTTTCTATTGTACCATAAAAGCAGGCAAATTTGTAAAAACTGACAAAATTAGCGAATTTTGGTATAATATCGTGAGGTGAATTTTATGGCAAAACTAAATCGATTCAAATTTACATTCGGGAAAAAATCATTAACCTTGACAAGCGAACATGATAACCTTTTTATGGAGGAAATCGCCAAGGTTGCAACAGAAAAATACCAAGCAATTAAAGAACAAATGCCTAGTGCAGATGATGAAACAATCGCTCTTTTGTTGGCGGTCAACTGTTTATCGACTCAGCTCAGCCGTGAGATTGAATTTGATGATAAGGAGCAAGAATTAGAAGAACTCCGTCACAAGCTTGTGACTTGCAAGCAAGAACAGAGCAAGATTGAGGATTCCTTATGATTTCACTCCTTCTTCTATTGGTCTTGGCTTGGGGATTTTATATCGGTTATCGGAGAGGCCTGCTCTTACAGGTTTATTACCTGATTTCAGCTATGGCATCGGCTTTTGTGGCTGGCCAGTTTTATAAGGGACTTGGTGAGCAATTTCATTTGTTGGTCCCTTATGCAAATCCGCAGGAAGGTCAGGGAACTTTCTTTTTCCCATCGGATCAACTCTTTCAGTTAGATAAGGTCTTTTATGCAGGTATCGGCTACTTGCTTGTATTTGGGATTGTCTATAGCATCGGTCGTTTGCTTGGTCTTCTTTTACACTTACTTCCTAGTAAAAAACTGGGTGGTAAGTTGTTCCAAGTTTCAGCAGGTATCTTGTCCATGTTGGTGACCTTATTTGTCTTGCAAATGGCTTTGACAATCTTGGCGACCATCCCCATGGCAGCTATACAAAATCCTCTTGAAAAGAGTATCGTCGCAAAACACATCATCCAGAGTATACCAGTAACAACCAGTTGGCTCAAACAAATCTGGGTGACAAATTTAATCGGATAAAAAGGGCAGGAGTTTTCCTAGCCCTTTGTTTACAGATTTGACTCGAATCTATCAGAATGTAAAAAGCTAATACTCTTCGAAAATCTCTTCAAACCACGTCAGCTTCCATCTGCAACCTCAAAACACTGTTTTGAGCAACCTGTGGCTAGCTTCCTAGTTTGCTTTTTGATTTTTATTGAGTATCATACACCTAGACATTCAAAGACAAGGAAATAAAGATGAATAAGAAAATATTAGAAACATTAGAGTTCAATAAGGTTAAGGCCTTGTTTGAATCTCATTTGTTGACCGAGCAGGGATTAGAGCAATTGAGACAGTTGGCTCCGACTGCCAAAGCAGATAAAATCAAACAGGCTTTTGCTGAGATGAAGGAAATGCAGGCTCTCTTTGTCGAGCAACCGCATTTTACCATTCTTGCAACCAAGGAAATTGCAGGAGTCTGCAAGCGGTTGGAGATGGGAGCAGACCTCAATATCGAGGAGTTCCTACTCTTGAAGCGCGTGCTCCTCTCTAGCCGAGAACTGCAAAGTTTTTATGCCAATCTGGAAAATATCAGTTTGGAAGAATTAGCCCTTTGGTTTGAGAAATTACATGATTTTCCGCAATTACAAGGAAATCTCCAAGCTTTTAATGATGCAGGTTTCATTGAAAATTTTGCCAGTGAAGAATTGGCGCGCATCCGTCGGAAAATCCATGATAGCGAAAGTCAGGTACGCGATGTTTTACAGGATCTGCTCAAGCAAAAAGCGCAGATGTTGACAGAAGTAATCGTTGCCAGCAGAAATGGCCGTCAGGTTTTACCAGTCAAAAATACCTACCGTAATAAAATTGCAGGTGTCGTTCATGATATTTCTGCTAGTGGAAATACCGTCTATATCGAACCCCGTGAGGTGATCAAACTGAGCGAAGAAATTGCCAGTTTGCGAGCAGATGAGCGTTATGAAATGCTTCGCATTCTCCAAGAAATCTCGGAGCGTATTCGCCCTCATGCGGCTGAGATTGCCAATGATGCTTGGATTATCGGCCATCTGGACTTGATTCGTGCCAAGGTCCGCTTTATCCAAGAAAGGCAAGCAGTCGTTCCTAAGCTGTCAGAAAATCAAGAGATTCAACTGCTCCATGTTTGCCATCCTTTGGTCAAAAATGCCGTTGCAAATGATGTCCATTTTGGTCAAGATTTAACAGCGATTGTCATTACAGGTCCCAATACAGGTGGGAAGACCATCATGCTTAAAACTCTAGGCTTGACGCAGGTTATGGCTCAGTCCGGTTTGCCGATTTTAGCAGATAAGGGAAGTCGTGTTGGTATTTTTGAAGAAATCTTTGCCGATATTGGCGATGAGCAATCTATTGAACAGAGCTTGTCTACCTTCTCTAGCCACATGACCAATATTGTGGGTATTCTTGGCAAGGTTAATCAACATTCACTCTTACTCTTGGATGAGTTGGGAGCTGGTACAGACCCTCAAGAAGGAGCAGCCCTTGCTATGGCTATTCTGGAGGACCTTCGCCTGCGTCAAGTCAAGACCATGGCTACTACTCACTATCCAGAACTCAAGGCCTATGGTATCGAGACAGCCTTTGTGCAAAATGCTAGCATGGAGTTTGATACTGCAACTCTTCGCCCGACTTATCGCTTTATGCAGGGTGTTCCTGGCCGAAGCAATGCCTTTGAAATTGCTAAACGTCTAGGTCTATCTGAAGTTATTGTAGGGGATGCCAGTCAGCAGGTCGATCAGGACAATGATGTCAATCGGATTATTGAGCAGCTGGAAGAGCAGACGCTGGAAAGCCGTAAACGCTTGGACAATATCCGTGAGGTGGAGCAAGAAAATCTCAAGATGAACCGTGCTCTCAAAAAACTTTACAACGAGCTCAATCGTGAAAAGGAAACCGAGCTTAATAAGGCGCGTGAACAGGCTGCTGAGATTGTGGACATGGCCCTAAGTGAGAGTGACCAGATTCTTAAAAATCTCCACAGTAAATCTCAACTCAAGCCTCACGAAATCATTGAAGCCAAGGCCAAGCTGAAAAAATTAGCTCCTGAAAAAGTGGACTTGTCTAAAAACAAGGTTCTTCAAAAGGCCAAGAAAAAACGAGCTCCAAAGGTGGGAGATGATATCGTGGTTCTCAGTTATGGACAGCGTGGTACCTTGACCAGTCAACTCAAGGACGGCCGTTGGGAAGCCCAAGTCGGTTTGATTAAGATGACCTTAGAAGAGAAAGAGTTTGACCTTGTTCAAGCCCAGCAAGAAAAGCAAGTCAAGAAGAAACAAGTCAATGTCGTGAAACGAACTTCTGGTCGTGGACCACAAGCCAGACTGGACCTTCGAGGCAAGCGCTATGAAGAGGCCATGAATGAGCTAGATGCCTTTATCGACCAAGCCCTGCTCAATAATATGGCCCAAGTCGATATCATCCATGGTATCGGAACAGGTGTCATCCGTGAAGGAGTTACCAAATACTTGCAGAGAAACAAACATGTCAAGAGTTTCGGCTATGCCCCACAAAATGCTGGAGGCAGTGGTGCGACTATTGTGACCTTTAAAGGATAGCAGTATTCTGGACTTTATAAAGTAAAAACTGTTGAACTCATTTTTACTAATAAACACATTGACAAAAGCCAACATTTTTTGTAAAATAAGAATCAATTAAATACCAACACCGAATGAAGTTTAATAGAAGTGGGGAATCGTTTGATTTTCCATGACTGTAAATGGACGGAACTCTGGAGAGACCGTAAAGGCACCGAAGGGGCAAGGCAGGCAACTGCTCAAACTCTCAGGTAAAAGGACAGAGCTAGGATAGACCGCTTTTTAGCATTTATCTAAGCATTCCAGAGTACATGTATCTTGCATGTGCTCTTTCTTTTGGGGTTGAAAAGATAGGAGAAGGAAATGTTAGAATTGCTTAAATCAATCGATGCTTTTGCTTGGGGCCCACCCCTCTTGATTCTCTTGGTCGGGACAGGGATTTACCTAACTGCCCGTCTAGGCCTCTTGCAGGTTTTGCGTCTGCCCAAGGCCTTTCAACTCATTTTTACTAAGGACAAGGGGCATGGAGATGTGTCCAGTTTTGCGGCACTGTGTACAGCCCTCGCAGCGACAGTTGGTACGGGAAATATTATCGGGGTGGCGACGGCTATCAAGGTCGGTGGCCCAGGAGCCCTCTTTTGGATGTGGATGGCTGCTTTCTTTGGAATGGCTACCAAGTATGCGGAAGGACTACTAGCTATTAAATACCGTACCAAGGACGACCATGGTGCAGTAGCGGGAGGTCCCATGCACTATATCCTTCTAGGGATGGGAGAAAAGTGGCGTCCCCTTGCTATCTTCTTTGCCCTGGCAGGTGTCTTAGTGGCTTTATTGGGGATCGGAACCTTCACCCAGGTCAACTCAATTACAGAATCTATCCAAAATACAACCGCTATTTCGCCAGCCATCACCGCTCTTGTGTTGTCTGTATTTGTAGCAATTGCAGTCTTTGGTGGACTCAAGTCCATTTCAAAGGTTTCAACTACTGTTGTTCCTTTTATGGCTATCATCTATATTTTAGGAACTCTTACAGTTATTTTCTTTAATATTGGGAAAATCCCTGCCACAATCGCTTTAATCTTGACATCGGCTTTTAGTCCAGTTGCTGCGGTGGGTGGTTTTGCTGGTGCTAGCATTCGGATGGCTATCCAAAATGGTGTGGCGCGTGGTGTTTTCTCAAACGAATCTGGTCTGGGTTCTGCTCCCATTGCAGCAGCTGCGGCTAAGACAAATGAACCAGTAGAGCAAGGGTTGATTTCCATGACAGGAACCTTTATTGATACCCTTATTATCTGTACTCTGACTGGTTTGACCATCTTGGTGACTGGTGTTTGGAGTGGCGACTTAAATGGGGTTGCCTTGACTCAGTCAGCCTTCTCAACAGTCTTTTCACACTTTGGACCTGCCCTCTTAACAATCTTCCTTGTGCTCTTTGCCTTTACAACGATTCTAGGTTGGAACTATTACGGAGAACGTTGTTTTGAGTTTCTCTTTGGGGTTCGCTTTATCTGGCTCTACCGTGTGGTCTTTGTGCTCATGGTCTTGCTAGGAGGATTTATCGAGTTGGATATGGTTTGGATTATCGCAGATATTGTCAATGCCTTGATGGCTCTGCCAAACTTGATTGCCCTCTTAGTTTTATCGCCAGTCGTTATTGCTGAGACTAAAAAGTATTTTGACAAATAATGAAATCACACAGCTCGTGTGATTTTTTTGCTTTCATAAAAAATTTCTATCAGTGCAATTTAAAATATATATTATACAAGGTATAGAATCTGTGATAGACTAGATTTCAACAACATGAAAAGAGGTTTTATGATGACAACATTTACCATCCATACAGTCGAATCAGCACCAGCAGAAGTGAAAGAGGTTCTTGAAACAGTACAAAAAGATAACAATGGCTATATTCCCAACCTAATCGGTCTCCTGGCTAATGCACCAACTGCTTTAGAAGCCTACAGAACTGTCGGAGCCATCAATCGTCGCAACAGCCTGACACCTGTTGAGCGCGAAGTAGTGCAAATCACGGCAGCTGTGACAAATGGTTGTGCCTTCTGCGTCGCAGGTCATACAGCTTTTTCCATCAAACAAATCCAGATGAACGATGACCTTCTTCAAGCCCTTCGCAATCGTACTTCAATTGAAACAGATCCTAAATTGGACACCCTAGCTAAATTTACCTTGGCAGTTATCAATACCAAGGGTCGTGTAGGAGATGAAGCCTTGGCTGAGTTTCTAGAAGCTGGATACACTCAACAAAATGCCTTGGATGTGGTTCTTGGTGTCAGTCTAGCAAGCCTCTGTAACTATGCCAACAATCTAGCCAATACACCAATTAACCCAGAATTGCAACCTTATGCTTAATTCATATCTGAGTCAAATGAAGTCTGAAATAATCGGACTTCATTTTTTAAGTCCTCATTTAAGCGCTTTTATGCTATACTGAAACTAACATGATTATTGGAGGTTAGGATGAAAAAACTCCCTTTGGTATTTTCTGGTTGTTTGCTAGGTTTGGCAGGAGCTGGAAATCTTATTTTAGATACGTTGCCGGTTCTGTCCCATCTTTTTAGTCTGACAGGTTTGGTTTTGTGGATTTACTTTCTAATTTTGCATCTCTTTAATTGGAAGGAAACCAAGCGAGAATTGACCAAGCCTCCTCTTTTGTCAGGAATGGCGACCTTTCCCATGGCTGGGATGATTTTATCGACTTATGTCTTTCGCGTCTTCCCTCATCTTCCTTTGGTTGCGCAAGGACTCTGGTGGTTTTCATTTCTCTTGGATTTGGCCTTGATTGCTGGTTTCACCATCAAGTTTGCTTATCCGGGTCGGAGGATTCATGCGACTCCTAGCTGGACGGTACTTTATGTGGGGATAGCAGTGGCTGCCTTGACCTATCCTCTGGTAGGCATCATCGAGATTGCCTATGCGACATTGAGTTTTGGTTTTCTCTTGACATTCTATCTCTATCCCCTTATTTATAGCGATTTAAAGAAACATCCGCTCCCACTAGCCATGCTTGGACAAGAAGGAATCTACTGTGCTCCTTTCTCCCTACTCTTGGCTTCCCTGGTTCGAGTTGGAGGAGCCAGCCTACCGACTTGGCTCTTGATTGCCATGATTTTGGCTTCTCAAACTTTCTTTTTCTTTGTTTTGACTCGCCTGCCAAATATTTTAAAACAAGGTTTTCAACCAGCCTTCTCAGCCCTCACCTTCCCAACCATTATCACAGCTACCTCGCTCAAGATGGCTCAGGGAATCTTGAAACTTCCATTTTTGGATTATTTGATACTGGCTGAAACCGCTATTTGCTTAATTATTTTAGTCTTTGTGTTAGGCGCTTATCTGAATTGGTTACGAAAAAAGGTCTAGCTAGAAATAGCTAAACCTTATTTTTTATGGTTTGATAACTTCAGCTCCACCCATGTATGGACGAAGTGCTTCTGGGATGGTCACAGAACCATCTTCATTTTGGTAGTTTTCAAGAATAGCAGCCACTGTACGTCCAACTGCAAGTCCAGAACCGTTCAAGGTATGGAGCAATTTCACCTTGCCATCTGCTTCATCACGGTAACGGATTTGGGCACGACGGGCTTGGAAATCTTCTGTGTTTGAACAGCTTGAAATTTCACGGTAGGTATTTTGTGCTGGAATCCAAACTTCCAAGTCGTAAGTCTTCGCAGCTGAGAAGCCCATATCTCCAGTAGAGAGAGCAACGACACGGTATGGAAGGTTAAGTTTTTGAAGGATATTTTCAGCGTTAGCTGTCATTTTTTCCAATTCTTCATAAGATTCTTCTGGTTTAGCAAATTTAACCATTTCAACCTTGTGGAATTGGTGCAAACGAATCAAGCCACGAGTATCACGGCCAGCTGAACCAGCCTCAGAACGGAATGATGGGCTCATAGCAGTGAAGTAGATTGGTAGGTCTTTACCGTCCAGGATTTCATCACGGTAGTAGTTTGTTAGAGGAACCTCAGCTGTAGGAATAAGGACATAATTGCTGTCGCTGAGTTCAAAAGTATCTTCCTTGAATTTTGGATATTGACCAGTCCCAAACATAGAATCATGGTTAACCATGTAAGGTGTGATGACTTCCGTATAGCCTTCTTTTCCATGTTCATCCAACATAAAGTTATAGATAGCACGCTCCAAACGAGCACCGAGACCTTTATAGAAGAGGAAACGAGCGCCTGTTACCTTACCACCGCGTTCCCAGTCAAGGATACCAAGATCTTCACCAAGATCCCAGTGAGCTTTTGGTTCGAAGTCAAACTCGCGTGGAGTCCCCCAACGGCGAACTTCCACATTGTCATCTTCATCAGCCCCAACAGGAACACTATCAGCTGGAATATTTGGAAGAGTCGTTGTAAATTCTGTCAATTTAGCATCGATTTCGGCCAATTCAGCATCCAAGGCTTTAACCTCAGCAGATAGAGTTTGCATGGCAGCAATCTTATCATCTGCATTTTCTTTGTTGCGTTTGGCTTGGGCAATCTCAGCAGAAACTGTGTTGCGTTCTGCTTTTAAAGTTTCAACCTTGACCAAGATGTCACGACGTTTAGCATCGATTTCTTTCATCTCGTTTAAGATAGCAGCATCTACACCACGTGTAGCTAATTTTTCTGCGACAGCATCAAAGTCTGTACGAATACGTTTGATATCTAACATAAGAACTCCTTTATGAAAAAAGCACACCTGACAAAGCGTTGGAGTGGCAGGGCCACGGTTCCATCCAACTTCACAGGTGTGCACTTGATTGTGTATGTAATTGTTACTAACGGTAGAATTTCACCTATCCCTCCTATCTGCTCGCAGCACCCGCAGACTTTCTGAAAGAAGAAGATAACCTACTTATCCGTTGCTATGATTATACTAAAGTTTCTACTTTTTTGCAAATAGATTTTTAAATTTTTGACCAATGGTCTGAATCAGGGTCGGAAGTTTGACGACCTTGTCATTTCCCAGTTTTTCGCGAGCAATTTTAAGAATGGCACCTGAGTCTTTTGAAGCAAAGAGGAATTTTCCTCTGTCTGTAAAGACTTCGAAGTGGCGACTGATTTTGCGACCAGAGACATTAGCTCCAATTTGGTTGATATGGCTCCAAGGAATCTGGATAAATTGTTCAACATTAACATCTGGGTAAAATTCCAAAGCCTGATCTCCGACAAGAAATTTCCCAACTTTCCCAGCTATAGAGAGGTAGGAGGTGCCTGTCGTATTGAGAAGCACTGTTTTGTTAAGAGATTGGGCCATGTTTAGTCTTCCTTACTTTCACCGAAAAAGGCATTGTAGAGGGCTTTAATAGCTGCTTTCTCTTGGTCCTTATGGACCACAAACATAATAGATACTTCACTAGAACCTTGAGACATCATCTGGATATTGATCTTATTTTCAGATAGAGCACGTGTCGCAGTAGCAGTTACTCCGATATGGCTCTTCATCTTTTCTCCAACAATCATAATGATTGAAAGGTCGTGTTCGATTTCTGCATGGTCTACTTCAGCCTTTTGCACCAACTGACGAAGGATTTCTTCTTCCTTGATAGGAGTTAGTTCGCGAGAACGGAGGATGATTGAAAGATCGTCGATACCTGTTGGCATATGTTCCCAACCGATATTAAGATCTTCAAGGATTTGAAGAACCTTGCGTCCAAATCCAACCTCACGGTTCATGAGGTATTTAGACATGTTGATGCTGACAAAACCTGAATCACCAGCAATTCCTACTACTGGAAATTCATCACTACTGTGTTTTAGAACGATACGGGTACCTGGGTGGTCAGGGTTGTTGGTATTCTTGATAACGAGAGGGATTTTTCCACGGTAGGCAGGAAGAAGGGCTTCATCATGAAGGACTGAGAATCCTGCATAGGCCAATTCACGCATTTCACGGTAGGTCAACTCTGGGATAGAGTGTGGTTGGTGGATAATACCAGGGTGGGCTGCAAAGATACCATCAACATCCGTAAAGTTTTCATAGAGGTCAGCTTTGACACCTGCAGCAATGATAGAACCAGTGATATCAGAGCCTCCACGTGAGAAGGTACAGATTTGATTTTCTTTAGTAACACCAAAGAAACCAGGAATGACAAGGACTTCATTTGCATTTGTTAATTCTTCAATCTTGTCGTAACTTGATGGAATGATGCGAGCATGACCAGGTTCACTTGTGACTACAATACCAGCTTCTCTAGGATGCACATAGCGTGCATCAATCCCATTTTGATTAAAGTAGGCAGCAATCAATTTAGCATTGTTATTTTCACCGGCTGCTAGGAAAGTATCATAGAGAAATTCATTTTCTTCGATAGGAAGAGTGGCTAAGGCACGAATACTTTTAGAGATTTTTTCTAAAACAGCAGGTTTTAGTCCTAGTTCACTAACCATAGCAGCATAGCGGTCGATAATCCAGTTTTGGCTCTTGCTAATATCGTTACCAGCAACATAGTTGCGGTAGTATTTAATCAAGGCATCCGTAACCTTAGTATCTTCAGCATTGCGTTTCCCAGGTGCAGAAACAACTACAAAACGGCGCTCAGAATCGCTTTTTACGATGTTTAAAACTTTTTCTAATTGACCAGCAGAGGCAAGTGAGCTACCTCCAAATTTAACAACTTTCATAAGAACTCCTAAAGTAAGTATTTTATACGATTATAGCAGAAAGAAAACCTTTTTTCAAATTAAGAAAAATATATATAAAAAAGCGGTTTATCCTAGGACTTACCGCAAATATATTTTAAATTAGATCTATAATTCAATACCAAGAATTCTAAACCCTTCAGTGAGATATTCACATAGCGGTTTATCTAACATATGGTTTACTTCTATTTCTTTAGTTTTAACACCTTGTGATTTTATGTGTTTTAAATGAGAATAGAAAATTTCATTTGGAGAAATATTGTAAGAGTTTTTATTCCGTCCTAGATACATGATAGTTTGGAGTGCTAAAATTTCTTCAAGGTTCAAATTCATAAGAAGTTCCACTATTTGATTTGAAAGTATATTAATTTCGTCTGGGACTTCTAAATCATCTCCAAGTACCACTTTATAAGTCCTTTTCTCTCGTTCTATCAATTCTTTTTTACTCGCTAAATTTACGACATCTTTCGCAACGTTAACTAAGTTTCTGTACATATATTTCCTCCTTTTATAACAACATGTTAATTATATTGTATCATATTAAACATATGATAACAAGTAAAACTATTTACTTTTGAAATATTGCTTATTATCGGCTGAGACACTTTTAGTCGATTTTTTATTGCTTTCTGATTTTAAAAAAGATATACTTTGAAAATAAAATAATTTAAACTGCTTATAAAATAAAAAGGAGTCCAGATGGAACACATTATTTATCAGCTTGAAGAGGATTTGGCAATCCTTACCTTGAATCGTCCTGAGGTAGCGAATGGTTTTCATATCCCTATGTGTGAGGAGATTTTAGAAGCTCTGATTTTGGCAGAAGAGGATCCGGCTGTGCATTTTGTCTTAATCAACGCGAATGGCAAAGTCTTCTCTGTTGGGGGAGATTTGGTTGAGATGAAGCGAGCAGTCGATGAGGATGATATTCCATCATTGACGAAAATCGCAGAATTGGTCAATACTATTTCTTATAAAATCAAGCAAATTGCTAAACCTGTCTTGATGGAGGTTGATGGTGCTGTTGCAGGTGCCGCAGCAAATATGGCTGTTGCTGCAGATTTCTGTCTGGCAACGGATAAGGCTAAATTTATCCAAGCCTTTGTTGGAGTTGGCTTGGCTCCGGATGCAGGAGGAATTCATCTCTTGAGTCGAAGTATTGGTGTGACGCGTGCTGCTCAATTAGCTATGACAGGTGAGGCTTTGAACGCAGAAAAAGCTCTAGAGTGGGGGCTGGTTTACCGTGTCTGTGAAGCTGATAAACTTGAAAAGACGAGAGAACAGCTTCTTAAAAAATTAAGACGTGGTTCAAGCAATTCCTATGCTGCCATTAAGAAGTTGGTCTGGGAGAGCCAATTCAAAGATTGGCAAGATTATGCTACTTTAGAACTGAACCTACAGGAATCCTTAGCTCAAACAGAGGATTTCAAAGAAGGAGTTCGGGCTCATTCGGAAAGAAGACGACCTAAATTTACAGGAAAATAAAAAAATACTTGCACCATTCTTTGAACTTTGATATAATTCTTTTGTCAAATGTTTTGATTCTAAAAGTTTTTTTGAAAAGGAGGGAAGGAAAGATTGGACTACCAACGAATTAATGAATATTTAACGTCTATATTTAACAATGTCCTCGTTATTGAGGAAGTTAGCTTGAGAGGTAGTCGTTTCAAGGATATCTCCATCAAAGAAATGCATACGATTGATGTGATTGGAAAAGTTCCAGATGTGACACCAAGTCAAGTGTCAAAAGAGTTGATGGTGACTCTTGGGACAGTTACGACTAGTTTGAATAATCTCGAACGTAAGGGTTATATTGAACGCATTCGTTCAGAACATGATCGACGTGTAGTGCATCTGCATTTGACAAAGAAAGGTCGCTTGGTTCATAGGCTTCACAAACGCTTCCACAAGGCCATGGTTGAAAAAATCATTGATGGTATGAGTAAGCAAGAAATGGAGGTTATGAGCAAAGGTTTGACTAATCTTTATCAATTTTTGGAGGATTTGAGATAATGGCTTTTGCAAAAATAAGCCAGGTTGCTCATTATGTGCCAGAGCAAGTGGTTACAAATCATGATTTGGCTCAGATTATGGATACCAATGATGAGTGGATTTCAAGTCGGACGGGAATACGACAAAGGCATATTTCAAGAACAGAATCTACTAGTGATTTGGCTACAGAGGTTGCTAAGAAACTGATGGCAAAAGCTGGAATCACAGGAGGGGAGTTGGATTTTATTATCCTAGCTACCATTACTCCAGATTCGATGATGCCCTCTACAGCTGCTCGTGTCCAAGCCAATATTGGTGCTAATAAGGCCTTTGCTTTTGACCTAACAGCGGCTTGCAGTGGATTTGTTTTTGCTCTTTCAACTGCTGAAAAGTTTATCGCTTCTGGTCGCTTTCAAAAAGGCTTGGTGATTGGTAGTGAAACCCTCTCTAAAGCAGTCGATTGGTCAGACCGATCAACAGCTGTTTTGTTTGGAGATGGTGCTGGTGGTGTCTTGTTAGAAGCTAGCGAGCAAGAGCATTTCTTGGCAGAGAGTCTCAATAGCGATGGAAGTCGTAGCGAGTGTCTAACTTATGGACATTCGGGGTTACATTCTCCATTTTCAGATCAAGAAAGTGCAGATTCATTTTTGAAGATGGATGGGCGCGCAGTCTTTGATTTTGCTATTCGGGACGTAGCCAAGTCTATCAAGCAGACTATTGATGAATCTCCTATAGAGGCGACAAACTTGGATTATCTGCTACTTCATCAGGCTAATGACCGTATTTTGGATAAGATGGCTAGAAAAATCGGTGTTAACCGAGATAAAATTCCAGCCAATATGATGGAATATGGGAACACCAGTGCAGCCAGTATCCCGATTTTACTTTCAGAGTGTGTAGAACAAGGCCTCATCCGTTTAGATGGTAGCCAGACTGTTCTACTATCAGGCTTCGGTGGAGGCTTGACATGGGGCACGCTCATTCTTACAATTTAGGTAATCATGTGGTGAACACATTGTTATAAAAAACTATTTATTTTAAAGGAGTCCTATCATGGCAGTATTTGAAAAAGTACAAGAAATTATCGTTGAAGAACTTGGAAAAGACGCATCAGAAGTAACACTTGAATCAACTTTTGATGATTTGGACGCAGATTCATTGGACTTGTTCCAAGTAATCTCAGAAATCGAAGATGCTTTTGATATCCAAATCGAAGCAGAAGATGACTTGAAAACAGTTGGTGACTTGGTTGCCTATGTTGAAGAGCAAACAAAATAAACAGAATATAAATAGAAGGAGTAGGGAAACCCGCTCCCTCTTGTTTAGGCAATAGTTTGATTGTCAAATTATGACGGTATCGAACTATTACGTAAGCAAGAAACGATGGAGGCACTATGAAAACGCGTATTACAGAATTATTGAACATTGATTATCCTATTTTCCAAGGAGGAATGGCCTGGGTTGCTGATGGTGATTTGGCAGGAGCTGTTTCCAAGGCTGGAGGACTAGGGATTATCGGTGGGGGGAATGCTCCTAAAGAAGTTGTCAAGGCAAATATTGATAAAATCAAATCATTGACAGATAAACCCTTTGGTGTCAACATTATGCTCTTGTCTCCCTTTGTGGAAGATATTGTAGACCTCGTTATCGAGGAAGGTGTTAAGGTAGTGACAACAGGCGCAGGAAATCCAAGCAAATACATGGAACGTTTCCATGAAGCTGGTATTACGGTTATTCCTGTTGTGCCAAGTGTTGCCCTAGCTAAACGCATGGAAAAAATCGGTGCGGACGCTGTTATTGCAGAAGGAATGGAGGCCGGGGGGCATATCGGTAAATTAACAACTATGACCTTGGTGCGCCAGGTTGCTGCTGCTGTATCTATTCCTGTTATTGCTGCAGGAGGGATTGCGGATGGTGAAGGTGCTGCTGCTGGCTTTATGCTAGGTGCAGAAGCTGTTCAGGTTGGAACTCGCTTTGTCGTTGCAAAAGAGTCTAATGCCCATCCAAATTATAAGGCGAAAATTTTAAAAGCTAGAGATATTGATACTACAATTTCAGCTCAACACTTTGGACATGCTGTTCGAGCTATTAAAAATCAATTGACTCGTGATTTTGAAAAAGCTGAGAAAGATGCCTTTAAACAAGAAAATCCAGACTTGGAAATTTTTGAACAAATGGGAGCAGGTGCACTAGCCAAAGCAGTTGTTCACGGTGATGTAGATGGCGGATCTGTCATGGCAGGTCAGATTGCTGGGCTTGTTTCCAAAGAAGAAACCGTTGAAGAAATCCTAAAAGATTTGTATTACGGAGCAGCTAAGAAAATTCAAGAAGAAGCCTCTCGTTGGGCAGGAGTTGTAAGAAATGACTAAAACGGCCTTTTTGTTTGCTGGCCAAGGTGCCCAGTATCTAGGTATGGGACGGGATCTCTATGATCACTACCCTATTGTCACAGAAACGATTGATCAAGCGAGTCAGGTGCTCGGTTATGATTTGCGTTATCTTATTGATGGGGAAGAAGAAAAACTCAATCAGACTCGCTATACGCAACCAGCCATTTTAGCGACATCGGTTGCTATCTACCGTTTATTACAAGAAAAGGGCTATCAGCCTGATATGGTTGCTGGTTTGTCTCTTGGAGAATACTCTGCCTTGGTGGCCAGTGGCGCCTTGGATTTTGAAGATGCGGTTGCCTTGGTAGCTAAGCGTGGATCCTATATGGAAGAAGCGGCCCCTGCTGGTTCTGGCAAGATGGTAGCAGTTCTCAATACGCCAGTAGAGGTCATTGAAGAAGCCTGTCGAAAAGCTTCTGAATTTGGAGTGGTTACCCCAGCCAACTATAATACACCTGCACAAATCGTGATTGGTGGAGAAGTGGTTGCAGTTGATCGAGCTGTCGAACTCTTGCAGGAAGCAGGGGCTAAACGCTTGATTCCCCTCAAGGTGTCAGGTCCCTTTCATACCGCTCTCCTTGAGCCTGCTAGCCAGAAACTAGCTGAAACTCTAGCTCAGGTAAGTTTTTCAGATTTCACTTGTCCCTTAGTCGGCAATACAGAAGCTGCTGTCATGCAAAAAGAAGATATAGTTCAACTCTTGACGCGTCAGGTCAAGGAACCAGTTCGTTTCTATGAAAGTATTGCAGTTATACAAGAAGCAGGAGTAACCAACTTTATCGAGATTGGCCCAGGGAAAGTCTTGTCAGGCTTTGTCAAAAAAATTGATAAGACAGCTAAACTAGCCAATGTTGAAGATCAGGCGAGTTTGGAAGCCTTGCTAGAAAACGAGTAATCCCTTCTCCCACAAATACAAGAGGAAACAGGAGAAAAGAATGCAACTAAAAAATAAAAATATCTTTATTACAGGTTCGAGTCGTGGAATTGGTCTTGCCGTTGCCCATAAGTTTGCTCAAGCAGGAGCCAACATTGCCTTAAACAGTCGTGGTGCAATTTCAGAAGAATTGCTCGCTGAGTTTTCAAACTATGGTGTCAAGGTGGTTCCTATTTCAGGAGATGTATCAGATTTTGCAGACGCTAAACGTATGGTTGAGCAAGCTATTGCAGAGCTAGGTTCAGTAGATGTTTTGGTCAACAATGCAGGGATTACCCAAGATACCCTGATGCTCAAGATGACAGAAGCGGATTTTGAAAAAGTGCTCAAGGTTAACTTGACTGGAGCTTTTAACATGACACAATCAGTCTTGAAATCGATGATGAAAGCCAGAGAAGGTGCTATCATTAATATGTCTAGTGTTGTTGGTTTGATGGGAAATATCGGTCAAGCTAACTATGCAGCTTCTAAGGCTGGTTTGATTGGTTTTACCAAGTCTGTGGCTCGTGAAGTGGCCAATCGCAATATCAGGGTTAATGCTATTGCACCGGGAATGATTGAGTCCGATATGACAGCTGTTCTATCAGACAAGGTAAAAGATGCCATGCTGGCGCAAATTCCTATGAAAGAATTTGGGCAGGCAGAGCAGGTTGCAGATTTAACAGTATTTTTAGCAGGCCAAGATTATCTAACTGGTCAAGTAGTTGCCATTGATGGTGGCTTAAGTATGTAGCAGAAGCTAGAGGTAAAAAAGATGAAACTAAATCGCGTAGTAGTAACAGGTTATGGAGTAACATCTCCAATCGGAAATACACCAGAAGAATTTTGGAATAGTTTGACAACTGGAAAAATCGGAATTGGTAAAATTACAAAATTTGACCATAGTGACTTTGATGTGCATAATGCAGCAGAAATCCAAGATTTTCCTTTTGATAAATACTTTGTTAAGAAAGATACCAATCGTTTTGATAACTACTCTTTGTATGCCTTGTATGCGGCTCAAGAAGCTGTCAATCATGCAGGTCTTGATGTAGAGGCCCTTGATAAAGATCGTTTTGGTGTTATCGTGGCCTCTGGTATTGGTGGTATCAAAGAAATTGAAGATCAAGTGCTTCGCCTAAATGACAAAGGACCAAAACGTGTGAAACCATTGACCCTTCCAAAAGCCTTGCCAAATATGGCTTCAGGAAATGTTGCTATGCGTTTTGGAGCAAACGGTGTTTGTAAATCTATCAACACTGCCTGCGCTTCATCAAATGACGCGATTGGAGATGCCTTCCGCTCCATTAAGTTTGGTTTCCAAGATGTTATGTTGGTAGGTGGTTCAGAAGCCTCTATCACACCTTTTGCTATCGCTGGTTTCCAAGCCCTAACAGCTCTCTCTACTACGGAGGACCCAACGCGTGCTTCTATCCCATTTGATAAGGACCGTAATGGTTTTGTCATGGGTGAAGGTTCAGGTATGTTGGTTCTTGAAAGTCTGGAACACGCTGAAAGACGTGGCGCTACTATCCTTGCTGAAGTGGTTGGTTACGGAAATACTTGTGATGCCTACCACATGACTTCACCACATCCAGAAGGTCAGGGAGCTATCAAAGCCATCAAACTAGCCTTGGAAGAAGCTGAGATTTCTCCAGAGCAAGTAGCCTATGTCAATGCTCACGGAACGTCAACTCCTGCTAATGAAAAAGGAGAAAGTGGTGCGATCGTGGCTGTTCTTGGTAAGGAAGTACCTGTGTCATCAACCAAATCATTCACAGGACATTTACTGGGTGCTGCAGGGGCAGTAGAAGCTATCGTAACAATCGAGGCTATGCGTCATAACTTTGTACCAATGACAGCTGGGACAAGCGAAGTATCAGATTATATCGAAGCCAATGTCGTTTATGGACAAGGCTTGGAGCAAGAAATTCCATACGCTATTTCAAATACTTTTGGTTTTGGTGGCCACAATGCAGTTCTTGCTTTCAAACGTTGGGAGAATAAATAAGTATGAATTTAAACGATATTAAAGACTTGATGGCCCAATTTGACCAGTCAAGTTTGAGAGAATTTTCTTATAAAAATGGGACGGATGAGTTACAGTTTAGCAAGAATGAAGCTAGACTCGTATCCGAAGTTGCAGCTCAAGTCGCTCCAGCGCCCATTCTAGCAACACCAAGTCCAGCGGCTCCTACATCTGCTCCAGCAGAGCCTGTAACAGAAGAAGTTCCAGCTCCAGCTGAAACAAGTGTAGCTGCTGAGGGAGATGTTGTAGAGAGCCCGCTTGTTGGGGTGGCTTACTTGGCTGCTGGTCCAGATAAACCTGCCTTTGTAACAGTTGGTGATAGTGTTAAAAAAGGCCAAACATTGGTAATTATTGAAGCCATGAAAGTCATGAATGAAATCCCAGCTCCTAAGGATGGTGTGGTAACAGAAATTCTCGTTTCTAATGAAGAAATGGTTGAGTTTGGTAAAGGATTGGTACGTATCAAATGATCGATATTCAAGGAATCAAAGAAGCCCTTCCCCACCGTTATCCTATGCTCCTAGTGGACCGTGTGTTGGAAGTGAGCGAGGATACTATTGTTGCCATCAAAAATGTGACCATTAACGAGCCCTTCTTCAACGGTCATTTTCCTCAATACCCTGTCATGCCAGGTGTTCTGATTATGGAAGCCTTGGCGCAAACAGCTGGTGTCTTGGAGTTATCAAAACCTGAAAATAAAGGTAAACTGGTTTTTTACGCTGGTATGGATAAGGTTAAGTTCAAGAAGCAAGTTGTACCAGGTGACCAATTAGTTATGACGGCAACGTTTGTAAAACGTCGTGGCACCATAGCTGTGGTTGAAGCAAAGGCTGAAGTGGATGGCAAGCTTGCAGCCAGTGGTACTCTAACCTTTGCAATAGGGAACTAAGGAGGTTCTCCATGTTTCGAAAAATTTTAATTGCCAATCGTGGTGAAATTGCGGTCCGTATTATCCGTGCGGCGCGTGAACTGGGGATCGCAACGGTGGCGGTTTATTCAACTGCTGATAAGGAAGCCCTTCATACGCTTTTGGCAGATGAAGCGGTTTGTATCGGTCCTGGTAAGTCAACTGAGTCTTATCTCAATATCAATGCGGTTCTATCAGCTGCAGTCTTGACTGAAGCAGAAGCCATTCACCCAGGTTTTGGATTTCTCAGTGAAAATTCCAAATTTGCAACCATGTGTGAAGAGGTGGGGATTAAGTTTATCGGCCCATCTGGTCATGTCATGGATATGATGGGGGATAAGATCAATGCGCGTGCTCAGATGATCAAAGCTGGTGTTCCAGTCATTCCAGGTTCGGATGGAGAAGTGCATAACTCTGAGGAAGCTTTGACTGTCGCTGAAAAAATTGGCTATCCTGTTATGCTCAAGGCTTCAGCAGGTGGAGGTGGTAAAGGGATTCGTAAGGTTGAAAAACCAGAAGACCTCGTTTCAGCCTTTGAAACGGCCTCTAGCGAAGCCAAGGCCAATTATGGCAATGGTGCCATGTACATGGAACGGGTCATCTATCCAGCTCGTCATATCGAGGTTCAAATCTTAGGAGATGAACACGGAAATGTGATTCACTTGGGGGAACGGGATTGTTCTCTTCAACGGAATAACCAAAAGGTTTTGGAAGAAAGTCCTTCAATTGCAATCGGCAAAACGCTACGCAATGAAATTGGTTCTGCTGCTGTTCGAGCTGCAGAGTCTGTTGGTTATGAAAATGCAGGGACCATTGAGTTTCTTCTTGATGAAGCCGGTGGTAAATTCTATTTTATGGAGATGAATACTCGTGTACAAGTAGAACATCCAGTAACAGAATTTGTTTCAGGTGTGGATATCGTTAAGGAACAGATTCGCATTGCGGCAGGTCAGCCTCTGTCTGTTAAGCAAGAAGATATTGTCCTACGCGGTCATGCCATCGAGTGTCGTATCAATGCAGAAAATCCAGCCTTTAACTTTGCTCCAAGTCCAGGTAAGATTACTAATCTCCATCTGCCAAGTGGTGGAGTTGGCTTACGCGTGGATTCAGCAGTTTATCCAGGCTATACCATTCCGCCTTATTATGATAGTATGATTGCTAAAATCATCGTTCACGGCGAAAATCGTTTTGATGCCTTGATGAAAATGCAACGAGCCCTCTATGAACTAGAGATAGAGGGGGTGCAGACCAATGCAGATTTCCAGCTTGACCTCATTTCAGATCGCAATGTCATTGCTGGAGATTACGATACTTCCTTCTTGATGGAAACCTTCTTACCCAAATATCAAGAAAAAGAATAAAATGACTTCAAGAGTTTAAACCGAAAAGGGGAATCAATGGCTCTATTTAGTAAAAAAGATAAGTATATTCGAATCAATCCCAATCGTTCGGTTAGGGAAAAACCTCAAGCCAAGCCAGAGGTTCCAGATGAATTATTCTCCCAGTGTCCAGGCTGTAAGCATACCATTTATCAGAAGGATCTGGGAAGTGAGCGTATCTGTCCACATTGTAACTACACCTTTCGTATTTCTGCCCAAGAACGCTTGGCTTTGACGATTGATATGGGAACTTTCAAGGAATTATTTACGGGGATTGAAAGCAAGGATCCCTTGCATTTCCCTGGTTATCAAAAGAAACTAGCAACTATGCGTGAAAAAACAGGTCTGGATGAAGCTGTTGTGACAGGAACAGCTCTTATTAAAGGTCAGACTGTGGCTCTTGGGATTATGGATTCTAACTTTATCATGGCTTCTATGGGTACGGTTGTAGGTGAAAAAATCACTCGTTTGTTTGAGTATGCGACTGTCGAACAATTGCCAGTTGTTCTCTTCACAGCCTCTGGTGGGGCCCGTATGCAGGAAGGAATCATGAGTCTCATGCAGATGGCCAAGATTTCTGCAGCAGTTAAACGCCATTCAAATGCTGGTCTCTTTTATCTGACCATTTTGACAGATCCAACGACAGGTGGAGTAACAGCTTCTTTCGCTATGGAAGGAGATATCATCCTAGCTGAACCACAGAGTTTAGTTGGTTTTGCCGGGCGTCGCGTCATTGAAAATACGGTTCGTGAAAGCTTACCTGAGGATTTCCAAAAGGCAGAATTCCTATTGGAACATGGCTTTGTGGATGCTATTGTCAAAAGAAGAGATTTGCCAGATACGATTGCTAGCCTAGTCAGATTGCATGGAGGGTGTCCTAGATGAATATTGCAAAAATAGTCAGAGAAGCGCGTGAGCAGAGCCGCTTGACAACCTTGGACTTTGCGACAGGCATTTTTGATGAATTTATCCAATTACACGGTGACCGTTCTTTTCGTGATGATGGTGCAGTTGTCGGTGGTATTGGCTGGCTTGGAGATCAAGCTGTCACAGTGGTTGGTATCCAAAAAGGCAAGAGCTTGCAAGACAACCTCAAACGGAATTTTGGACAACCACATCCAGAAGGCTATCGCAAGGCCCTACGGTTGATGAAACAGGCTGGAAAATTTGGCCGTCCAGTTGTGACCTTTATCAATACTGCAGGTGCCTATCCTGGTGTGGGAGCGGAAGAACGCGGTCAAGGGGAAGCTATCGCTCGCAATCTTATGGAAATGAGTGATCTGAAAGTTCCGATTATCGCCATCATTATCGGTGAAGGTGGTTCAGGTGGAGCTTTGGCTCTAGCAGTTGCAGACCGTGTCTGGATGCTGGAAAATTCTATCTATGCCATTCTCAGCCCAGAAGGCTTTGCTTCCATTCTATGGAAGGACGGAACTCGTGCCATGGAAGCGGCAGAGCTGATGAAAATCACTTCTCATGAACTGCTAGAAATGGACGTGGTGGACAAGGTGATTTCTGAAGCAGGACTTTCTAGCAAAGAATTAATTAAGAATGTCAAAAAAGAACTCCAAGCTGAGCTAGCTAGACTTTCGCAAAAACCGTTAGAAGCGTTGTTGGAAGAACGCTATCAACGATTTAGAAAATACTAATACCTCAGAATACGCAAAAACTAGAACTGGCAGTCAGTTCTAGTTTTTATGTGGTTCTTACTCTGTATCAAGGACGAAGTAAAAGGTGCTTGGAAGACCAAACACCTTTTCGATTATTCATTTTCTTCAGTTACAAATTGACTAAGCAGTCCATTGATAAAACGGGCTGATTTTTGATCTGAAAAATTCTTAGCAAGTTCAATAGCTTCATTGACTGCTACCAGCTGAGGTGTATCAAATGATGTGATTTCAAAGATACCCAAGCGTAGTAAGTTTTTTTCGACCAAGGTCAAGCGTTCAACTGTCCAGCCTGACTTGAGGTGCTGGTTGATTTGTTTATCCAACTCGTCTTTTTGAGCTTGAACGCCAGAAACCAAGTTTAGAAGAAAGGCAGGGATTTGCACATCTGCATCTTCACGGTCATGCGTGTAGGCAAAGTGACAAGCTGTTTCCATATCTGTGCCGAATTCAAGGCTCATAAGAGCTTGAAAAGCGCATTTACGAAGTTCGCGTCTAGATTCTAATAATGGACTAGTCATTGAGGAAGTCCTCGTTAAATAAATCTTTCAACTCAGGTTTTGGTGTTTTATCTGGAACGATTCCTGCAACATGGATGTTGACAGCAGCAAGTTCCACATCAGCCATATCTCGGACAGCATCTTTGACCGCTTTTTGAATAGCAAGAGCAACTTTTGGTACTTTTACACCGTACTCAAGATAGAGATAAATGTCAGCAGTTAGTTCTTCGTTGCTTTCTTTTAAGTAGACGCCACGACCAAGAGAGAGTTTTGATAGGGTATCAGATACGGATTTATTTGAAAATGAGTGGACACCTTCAACTTTAGCAGTTGCGATGGCAATGATTTTTTCAAGTACACGTGGAGCGATAACGATTTCGCCAAATTGTTCTTCAATTCCCATAGAATGACCTCTTTCTAGAGATTAGGCACGAGAAACGTAAGTTCCTTCTGCAGTGTTGATGATCAATTTTTGTCCAGCTTCGATGAAGTCAGGAACGTTGACAACAAGTCCAGTTTCCATAGTTGCTGGTTTACCAGAACCTGTAACAGTAGCACCTTTGATAGATGGTTGTGTTTCAGCAACTGTCAATTCAACAGTGGTTGGTACAGTTACACCGATTACTTCAGTTCCGTAGAATTGGATTTTCACATCAGAGTTTTCAAGGATGTAAAGCAATTCATTTTCAACATTTACGACTGGGATTTCGTATTGGTCGTAAGTTTCAGTGTTCATGAAGTAGGCAGTTTCATCCATTTTGTACAAGTATTGAGCTGGAACAGTTTCGATAATAGCTTGTTCGAATTTTTCTTCTGGACGGTAGCTTGTATCAAAAGTAGAACCAGTACGGACATCACGTAATTTCATACGCATGATTGTGTTCCCTTTACCTGGTTTGTGGTGGCTAGCTTCCAAAACGCGGATCAATTTTCCGTCTGCAGTTTCAAACGTCATACCAGCTTTCAATTTGCTTGCTTCAATCATGTTTTTACCTCTTTAATAAATATTATTACTCTTCATTTTACCATAAAATCTTCTGGAAATAAAGTCTAAATAGTTATTGGGAGATGGTAGGGGCGAAAAAAACCAACCTTAGGGCTGGTTTCTTTTATGTGTTAATCTTCTTTCAACTTCACCAATTCCTGTGCAAGGAGTTTAAGGGCAACTTGTGGGTTGGCTTGGCCTCTTGTTTAGTAAGTTCGTTAAAGAGTTCTTGATTGGCATTGAGGCTATTGAAAAGGTAGATTTCTTAATTTGAATGATTATTAAACTATATTATAACCTTTAAAAATCATCTAAGATATACTTGTCGTTATTTACTAGCAGTTATCTTCTTTCTGGAATGGTGTTCAAGGAGCCACCCTACAATCCACCCTGTAGCTAGCAAGTAATTTTCGAAAGCACCGATAGCATTTACAGGAGAATGATACTCCATAAAATTGACTAAGTGATTTGTTCCTATTCCAATCCCACCGAAGATGAGAGCGAGAAGCACGATTCGTAGATAGAACCAATCGTACTTAATATTGACACCGAGAATAAGAATCAATACAGCTAGGTTCCATATTCCAATTTCTCGTTGCCAACCAGCAGAGACTCCGTACCCTGAGTGGCTTCCCATGTATGATGGAAAGAAAATTTGTAGTATAGAAGCGCCTAACATAGCGATGATGACTAAGACAAATAGAAATCGTAAAAATTTGTTCATTTTTTCTTCTTTCTAAATTAGAAAAAGGTATATAAAAAGTCTATTATTAATCTTCTTTCAACTTGGCCAATTCCTGGGCAAGGAGTTTAAGGGCAACTTGTGGGTTGGCTTGGCCTTTGGTTGCTTTCATAAGGAAGCCTGTGAAGGCCTTATCTGCGTTGCGTTTACCTGACTTGAAGTCGGCAACTGCGGCTTCGTTATCCGCAAAGACTTGGTGGATAATTGGAATCAAGACAGCTGGATCTGAGATTTGAACCATGCCTGCTTTCTCAACGTATTCATGCGCTCCGCCGCCATTTTTAGCAAGGTGGACAAAGACTTTCTTGGCAATCTTAGAAGAAATCGTGCCGTCTTCGATGATGGCAATCATTTCAACCAAGTTTTCTGGTGTCAATTCGATTTGTTCTAGTGTCTTGCCTTCAGCATTCAAGAACTGAGCGACTTCCCCTTGGAGCCAGTTAGAGACTTGCTTGGCATCGCCACCGAGGGCAACAGCTTTTTCAAAGAAGTCAGAAGTGACTTTATTTGCGGTTAACTGGCTAGCATCGTAGTCTGATAAGCCAAGGTCAGAGACATAGCGCGCACGGCGTTCTTTTGGAAACTCTGGTAACTCTGTACGCATTTCCTCAATCCACTCGTCTGAGATTTCAAAGAGTGGTAGGTCTGGTTCTGGGAAGTAGCGGTAGTCTGCAGCACCTTCCTTGACACGCATGAGGATAGTTGCCTTGTTGGCTTCATCGTAGCGGCGTGTTTCTTGGCGGATTTGACCACCTGAGCGAAGGATTTCAGCTTGACGTTGAACTTCGTATTCAAGACCTTTGCGAACGTTTGAGAAGGAGTTGAGGTTCTTCAACTCAGTTTTGGTACCGAATTTTTCTTGACCATAAGGGCGAAGGGAGATATTGGCATCCACACGCATAGAACCTTCTTCCATCTTAACGTCAGAAATACCAGCATACTGGATAACTTCCTTGAGGGCAGTTAGGTAAGCGTAGGCTTCTTCAGGAGAACGCATGTCAGCTTCAGATACAATCTCAATCAATGGCACCCCTTGGCGGTTGAGGTCAACATAAGAGTAGCCATCTGTACCATGGGTGTTTTTACCAGCGTCTTCCTCTAGGTGGGCACGTTCGATACCGATTTTCTTAGTTGTACCGTCTTCTAGTTCCACTTCAATCCAGCCATTATAGCCGATTGGCTCATCAAACTGAGAAATTTGGTAGGCTTTGGGATTATCAGGGTAGAAGTAGTTCTTGCGGTCAAAGTGCATCTTTTTGTGGATGTCCATGTTGAGGGCAAGAGCTGCCTTGATACCGGCATCGACAACACCTTTATTGAGAACTGGCAGAACTCCTGGGAAAGACCAGTCAATCACATTTGTATTGGCATTTTGGTCATTTCCAAAGTGGGCAGAAGTAGGTGAGAAGATTTTTGAATTGGTGTTGAGCTCTACGTGGACTTCAAGTCCAATGACTGTTTCAAAGTTCATTAGTTGTCACCTCCAAAAATCACGGGTTGTTGTTTGTGGTAGTCTGTTGTTGCTTCAAAGGCAGCAGCAGCTTGGTAAATGGTTTCTTCTGAGTACTTAGGACCAATCAATTGTAGACCGACAGGTAGACCTTGAGAGAATCCAGCTGGAATCGAAATTCCTGGGAGACCTGCCAGGTTGACTGGGATGGTCAAGAGGTCAGCTAAGTACATGGCAACTGGGTCGTGGTTAAGTGAGTCCAAGTCATAAGCAACACTTGGTGCAGTTGGTCCCAAAATCAAGTCGTAATCCGCGAAGACTTTTTCGAAATCTTGGATGATGAGGGTACGGACCTGACCAGCTTTCTTGTAGTAAGCATCGTAGTAACCTGATGAAAGGCTGAAAGTACCTAGCATGATACGGCGTTTAACCTCTTCACCGAAACCTTGGCTACGGCTGTTTACATAGATTTCATCAAGGTTAGTCGCATCCTCTGCGCGGTAGCCGTAACGGATACCGTCAAAGCGTTGCAAGTTTGATGAAGCTTCAGATGAAGCGATGATGTAGTAAACGGCAACACCGTATTTAGAGTGAGGAAGGCTCACTTCTTCGACGATAGCACCCAGTTTTTCAAAGTGTTTGGCAGCATTAAGAATGGTTTCCTTAACCTCTGGGTCAATCCCTTCGCCAAGATATTCTTTAGGTAAAGCAATTTTCATGCCCTTGATGTCTTGACCGATTTTTGAAGTAAAGTCGGCGATTCGGACAGGAGCAGAAGTAGAGTCTTTAGCGTCTTCGCTGGCAATAGCGTTGAGCAAGAGGGCATTTTCCTTAACAGTTGGTGCGAAAGGTCCGATTTGGTCTAATGAGCTACCAAAGGCAATGAGACCGAAACGTGAAACTGTTCCGTAGGTTGGTTTGAGACCAACGATTCCGTTGAAGGCAGCAGGTTGGCGGATGGAACCACCAGTATCAGAACCAAGTGACAAGCGGACTTGTCCTGAAGCTACAGCTGCAGCAGAACCACTTGATGAACCACCAGGAACCTTGCTGTGGTCCCAAGCATTTTTAGTCGCACCGTAGTGAGAAGTTTCACCTGAACCACCCATGGCAAATTCGTCCATGTTGGTTTTTCCGACAACAATCATACCTTTAGCTTTGGCATTAGCAACGGCTGTCGCATCAAAGATTGGCTCATAGTTGTAGAGCATTTTTGAAGCAGCAGTTGTGAGAATACCATCAGTAGAGATATTGTCTTTAACTGCAAGTGGAATTCCTGAAAGGACATTATCAGCATCGATTCCTGCTTCATCAATAGCTTTAGCTTGAGCAAGGGCTTGCTCCTCAGCGATGGTAACAAAAGCGTTAATAGCTGTCTCGCGAGATTGGATATCTTCAAGCGTTGCTTGGGTTAATTCTGTTGCAGAAATTTCCTTAGAGACAAGGAGATTGTGCAAGTCTTCAATGGTTTTATTGTTGAAAGTCATTAGGCATCTCCTCCATCGTCTAGGATAGCTGGTACCTTGATATAGTAGTTGTCTTTTTCAGGTACGTTTTTAAACAAGCGATCGCGGTCTGTTCCTTCTTCGGCCACATCAGGGCGAAGTACAGTCTTGCGGTCAGCCATAGTTGTAGTTGGTGCGACACCAGTTGTGTCAACTTCGCCCAGCAACTCAACCATGTCAACAATTTTAGACAATGTAGTCGCAAAGGCAGCGGTTTCTTCTTCAGAGAATCTTAATTTTGAAAGATTGGCAACGTGTGTTACCTCTTCTTGCGTAATTTTCATCTTGCATCCTTTCGTGAAATGATGATTTTTAGTCTGTTCTATTTTACCATATTTTCCTATAAATAAGGGAGGGGGAACTGAAAAGAAATAGAAATTGAAAAAAATGCTAAAATCCGATATAATGGAGTGTTGAAAGGAATGGTAAAATCCAATGTAGAAATCATTCTTAGTTATTGAAACAAGAAAAATAGAGAATCAAAGAAAGAGAACTTATGAATATTCAAGAAGAAATTAAGAAACGTCGTACCTTTGCCATCATCTCCCACCCGGACGCGGGGAAAACTACCATTACTGAGCAGTTGCTCTACTTTGGGGGCGAGATTCGTGAGGCTGGTACGGTAAAAGGAAAGAAAACAGGGACTTTTGCCAAGTCTGACTGGATGGATATCGAGAAACAACGTGGGATTTCGGTCACTTCATCTGTGATGCAATTTGACTACGATGGAAAACGCGTGAATATCCTCGACACGCCAGGGCACGAGGATTTCTCAGAAGACACCTATCGTACCTTGATGGCGGTGGATGCTGCGGTCATGGTCGTGGACTCTGCCAAGGGTATCGAGGCTCAAACTAAGAAATTATTTGAGGTTGTCAAACACCGTGGGATTCCAGTCTTTACCTTTATGAATAAGCTAGACCGTGACGGACGTGAGCCACTGGACCTCTTGCAAGAGTTGGAAGAAGTCTTGGGCATTGCTAGCTACCCGATGAACTGGCCTATCGGGATGGGGAAAGCCTTTGAGGGCTTGTATGACCTCTATAATCAACGCTTGGAGCTTTATAAAGGGGATGAGCGTTTTGCTAGTCTTGAAGATGGGGACAAGATTTTTGGTAGCAATCCTTTCTACGAGCAAGTCAAGGATGATATTGAACTTTTAAATGAAGCTGGGAATGAGTTTTCAGAGGAAGCTA